>JAMONK010000183.1 GCA_027065835.1 Thermococcus sp.
ACTGCAAAATGGCTCTGGTGGGGGGCGTTGACCCTGATAATCCTGGTGGGCGCGATTCTACTTTTGATATCCGCGATCTACCAGATACTGGCGTTTTCGAACATGCCTGAAAAGCTGAGGCTGGGAGAGGGCTCCACTGAAACGGGGATGGATGAGGTTGTTTTTTGAACTTCTTTCACCATCCCTGAACTTTTGAGAGCACTCTGTCGGGTACTTTCCCCTCCTCCACGTCGTTTATCGCCTGTTCCAACCTGTTGAGTCCCTCTTCAAGCAGGTCCTCCTCTATCGTCAGTGGCGGCTGTATCCTGAGCACGTTGCCCTGCAGGAACGCCAGTATAAGCCCGAGCTCGTAGGCCCGCCAGACAACCTTCCTGGCCTCGGAGTATGCCCTTTCCTTTGTTTCCCGGTTCCTGACGAGGTCAACGCCGAGCATCAGGCCGAGACCGCGAACGTCGCCGATGAGCTCGTGTTCTCCCTTCATCTTCTCCAGTCGTTTTTTGGTGTATCTCCCCAGTTTCTCAGTCCTCTTTAAGAGATCTCTTTCCTCGATCTCCTCTATTACTGCCAGCGCTGCCCGACTTGCGACGGGGTTCCCGCTTAGGGTGAACGCATGTCCCATCGGGGGCAGGGTATCCATGATCTCTCTCCGTCCGAGGATGGCGCTTATCGGCAGCCCGCCCCCCAGGGGCTTGGCGAGGGTTACTATGTCGGGTTTGACTCCAAAGTGCTCTATTGCAAACCACCTGCCCGTCCTTCCCATCCCGCTTTGAACCTCATCAACGGCCAGTAAGATCCCGTGCTCGTCCAGAAGGCGCTTCACCCTCTTGAAGTAGTCTCTGGGCGGAACAACCATACCTGCGTCTCCCTGTATTGGCTCGGCGAAGAGGGCGGCGATACCCTCGGCGTGCACCTCTCCCTCGAACTTCTCCCTCAGGTAGGACACGCACTCCATCCTGCAGCTTCGGGGTTCCTTCCCAAATGGACAGCGGTAGCAGTTCGGGTACGGGATGAAGTGGACGCCGGTGAGCTCCCCCACCTTGGCACGGGCTTCAAAGTCCAGCCCTGTAAGGCTCATAGCACCGTACGTGGAGCCGTAATAGCTTCGCAGATAGCTGAGGACCGAACGTCTTCCCGTGTACGCCCTGGCGAACTTTATCGCACCATCGTTTGCGTCACTTCCGCTGAGGCCAAAGGCTACCTTTGGGTCTTCGACCGGTGAGATCCCGGCCAGCTTCTCTGCCAGGAGGAGGGGCTCTAATGGAAAGCCGTATATGAACGTGAAGTGAACGAGCCTGTCGGCCTGTTCTTTTATTGCCCGCACCACCCTGGGATTGTTGTGCCCAACGTTCTGAACTGCCGCATCGCTGAGGAAGTCTATGTACTCCTTTCCGCCGATGTCCCAAACGCGGGCGTTCTCCGCTTTGACCCCTACTATGGGGGTGTAGGTTACCCGTGATGACGTTGGAAACATGCGGGAGTACCGTTTGGCAATATCCTCTTCATCCATGTTCTCACCCTGATGCTATACTCCTTAGGAATTAATAGAGATTTCGGCCAAATTTTGCGTATTACGCATAAATCTTTATAAATAAAATACCAAAATATTAAAATTGGTGGTCTGTATGGCGGAAACTCGTCTCGATGAACTTGACAGGGGCATCCTTCGGATACTCCAGGAAAACGGAAGGGCGAGCTACTCCGAGATGGCTCGGAGGTTGAGGGTCCCGGAATCTACGGTGCGTCTTCGGGTCAAAAAACTCCAGGAGCGGGGGGTTATACGAAAGTTCTCCGCGCTCATCAATCCGTTCAAGGCGGGTTACTCGATAGTCGCTTTTATAGCGGTTGATGTTGAGGCCAGCAGGATAAAAATGGCAGCGGAGGAGCTCAGTAAACTTCCGGAGGTGGATGTTCTGGGGATCGCAACCGGTGCCCACGATATCCTGATGCAGGTCACGGTGAGGGACCTTCAGGAGCTTGAAAACTTCCTGATAGAGAAGCTTGGCAGGATAGGGGGAATAAGGAGCACCGAAACCTCCATCCTCACGAGTGTAAGGAAATGGGGCTATGCCAGGGTCTTTTAATGGCCCCCTACTGCCCCATAACTCCAAACGGGGTCAACTGGACGTCTGGTTCGTCTTCGGCAGCTGGTTCTTGACGAAGATGGTGTAGAGCTGCTCTATGTACACCTGGGACTTCGTGTCGTTGTAGGGCAGGATGTACCATTCTCCCCCCACCTCAAGGAAGACCCCCGAATGCTTCATGGCTTGGTACACTATCTGTGGGGTGGCGCTTACGTTGAATTCCCCCTCAATGACCCCTCTGAGCTTTCCCTGATAAGTTATTCCAATCGCCGGCACTCCCGAGATTCCCGTCAACCTTGAGAGTTCTTTGAATATCTCGTCATTTGTGGCGTTTCCGACCAGTTCATAATACGTCAGGCTGTTCTCGCCGAAGGTTAGGGGGATTACGGTGTGCATGTGCCTGCAGTGTGGGCACGTCTTCATACCGTACATGTAGAAGTGGAGCTCGTTGAAGTATATCTTGGTGCCGTTGATAACCGCGTACTTGGCGGGTCCCGTCGACTGCGTTGTTGAGGTGCCGGGTGAGGTTCCGCTCGATATACATCCGGCCGCGAAGCCCCCAAGAACCAGGAGCACGATAAGGATCGCGTATGTCTTCATTTTCCCACCCACGTATCACTCGTCATGTGAAGTTATAAGTCTTGACGTTGGGTAGCCGGTACGGCCGTCTCAAACCGCTGGTCACGGAAGGCTTAAATTCTTTGAACTCTAAAATCCGTGGGGGTAACCATGCAGGAGTGGTATCGTTCGAGATCCCTTTATGAAGCGGTCATAAAGCTTATCCAGGCCGGCAACTACGATGAGGCCATCAATATGGCTGGGGCCATTCCCGATAAGGTTGTTCGCTCTAAGGCCATGTCCCGTATAGCCCTTGAGCTGGCCAGAAAAGGTGGTGACTACAGGGACGCCTTGGAGCTGGCCATTAAGAGTGCCCTGGACATCGAAACCGAAGCCGAGAGCACCAAAGCTCTGATGAGCCTGGCATTTGAGTTTCTCAACATGGGGGACACGGATGAGGCCCTGAAGATAGCGGAGTACATGAGAGACCTTTCGAACAAGTCCAAGATACAGGCGGAGGTCGCCATGGTTCTGGCCAGATCCGGAAGGATATCCGAGGCGATGAAGCTTATAGATGGCATAATCGATGAGGACGTAAAGACCTGGGCGATGTCACGGCTTGCGAGTCAGCTTTAGTTTCATGTGCCTATTCCATCTAATTGCCTCTGCATTTTTAACTTAAAGAAGTGCATAAGGCTTTTTTGCCGTTACAGCTCTCCCGTTTGGGTGACGAAGATGAACGGTGGAGAGATAATAGGACTGATCGGAATGATACTGCTGGTGAGTTCATGGGTGCCCCAAACGGTTGAAACCGTGAGAAGGAGGCAGTGCCCGCTTAACCTGGAGTTTATAATCATCTACGTGACCGCCGCGACGATGCTTACGGTGTACTCCTACGTGATTGGGGACTGGATATTCTTCACCCTCAACTTCCTATCGGCGTTCCAGAGTGCGGTGAATCTGGTGGTAAAACTTAAAGAAAAGCGAAGCGATGCTCATTTCCGCTCGTAGAGGCCTATCAGCTCTCCCCACTGAATCACGTGGTCTCTCATGGCCTCCTCAAGTTCTTTTCTCGTTGACCCCGGCTTCAGGTTGAGCTCCACGTTCAGCGCGTATATCTTGAAGTGGTAGTGATGCACCCCGTGTCCCCTTGGAGGGCACGGACCCCCGTATCCCACCTTACCGAAATCGTTCCTCCCCTGGAGGAGGGTCATGGGGTTCTTAACCTCCGCCTCCCTGGGAAGGTTCTCCGGGATCTCGCCCCTTGGTGGAATGTTCCATGCTATCCAGTGAGTAAAGGTGCCCATGGGGGCGTCGGGATCGTCCATGATTATGACGAGGCTCTTGGCCTGGGGGCTTATGTTGCCGATGTAGATAGGGGGGTTGATATCCTCCCCGTCGCAAGTGAACTTTGAGGGGATAAAGCTGCCGTCATGAAAAATAGAGCCGACTTCAAGGGTTTTTTCAGCGTTCATAACACCACCTCCGTTGGAAGAGGACAGGCACCCGGCCAGGAACACCGTTAACACTACCAGCAGGGGGGCTGCCTTCATGATAACCCTTGTGTTTCCAAACGTAAAAACATTTCGCCTAAACCCTTTTTAGGTTTCAGGGGGAACCGTCGTAGGTGGTACCCATGCGGCTTGATGGCAAAGTGGCCATTGTTACGGGCTCTGCAAGGGGGATCGGCAGGGCCATAGCGGTTGAGCTTGCGAAGAGGGGGGTGAAGGTCGTCATAAACTACGCTCACAGCGATGCGGAGGCTAGAAAAACGGCGGAGCTCTGCAGGGCGCACGGTGCCGAGACCCTCCTGGTAAAGGCGGATGTGACTGACAGGGAGCAGGTCAGGGAGATGGTTGAGAGAACCATCGCGCGGTTTGGCGGGATAGACATCCTCATCAACAACGCGGGAATCCTTGGAAAAGCCCGGGATCCCCTTGAGGTTACGGATGAAGACTGGGACGCCGTTCTGGACGTGAACCTGAGGGGGGCTTTTGTGGTCACACAGGAGGTTCTCCATCACATGAAAAAAGGTAAGATCGTCAATATAGCCTCCATAGCTGGAAAGGACGGTGGAACGGTCGGTCCACACTACGCCGCTTCGAAGGGTGGTCTCATAGCTCTCACGTTCAACCTGGCCAGGCACCTGGCCCCGGATATCCTGGTAAACGCGGTGGCACCAGGCCCCGTTGACACAGGATTGATAGACGAAGAAACCAAGGAGCGGCTTAGGAAACTCTCCCTGACGGGGCAGATAGCCAAACCTGAGGATATCGCTCATACTGTGGTGTTTCTCCTTGAGAACGACCATGTAACCGGAGAGCTCGTTGACGTCAACGGTGGAAGGCTCATGGACTGAGGGGTAACGTTTTAACCCCTCCTTTCCAACCCCTTTTGATCGCCATGAGGATAATCTGGGAACGAGGGGTGCCCGCGGAAGAGATAGCGATCTCTCCGCGGCCGGTATGGAAATGCAGGGCCTGTCCCATGTACGGAAAGAGGCCGGGCTGTCCACCCCATGCTCCGGACTGGAGGGAGGCGAGGGAGTGGGTGAGCCGCTTCAGGAGTGCCCTCCTGATAAAGTTCGAGGTCAATATGGAAAACTTTGAGGAAGAGAAGAGGGAGGTACTCCTCTACCTGCTCCAGAAGGAGGGGGAGTTCTTCAGGGAGGGTAAACCCTACGCCATGGCGCTGTTCCCTGGCTCCTGCAACCTCTGTGACGACTGTCCCTTCGAAAGGGGGGAGACCTGCAGACTGCCGACTAAGGTCAGGCCCAGCATCGACGCGGTTGGGATAGAACTCGCCTCCCTCGTGGAACTTGACTTCTCCGAAAGTGTTTTGTACGGGATGGTGCTAGTTGAGTAGGGAGGAATTATCCGTTTGGGGTGGCAGCATATGGTCAAAATCGCTTACGTCGCACTTCTGGGGCGCTCAGAGTGGGCGCTGGTGAACACATACTACGCCGTGGTCAATAGCGGGAAAAAGCCCGAACGGATCATTATCGTGACCGGGGAGAGGCACGTGAAAACGCTGTCAAAGGTCGTTGATGCACTGAAAGAGATATCCAGGGCGTACTCATTCAATCCTGACATAAGTCGCCTTGTAATCAAAGACGGCAACCTGCAGGATGCTGAGGAGAGGCTGAGGGGCCTCTTCGACTCCCTGGACTCCGAGGGATACACGATAGAACTCGACATAACGTCCGGGAGAAAGGCCATGGTCGCGTTGGCCGTACTCAAGATGGCGAGGCATAAAAACGGGGAGATAAACTACCTAGCCCTCCTCGACAGGGATTTCCCGAACCGGCCCTACATGATGATACCCGCTCACATGCAGCGGCTCAACGTCTTCGGGTGGGACAGCGATGTACCGTGAGGAACTCATAAGAAAACCTGAGCTTCAGATCCTCCTGAACGTTCTCGATGAGGTTGAGGTCAGCTTTCCACTCTACGGGCTCCCCCTTCTGAGGGCTAGGCGTTGGGAGAATGGTTACACCGTTGACGCCCTCGCAGGCCACCACGATTTCTCAAAGGCGATGCATGGGATGGAGCACCTGAGCCATGAACTTCCAACGTACAGCGACTTTTACGAGACCTTTATGGCATCCGGGATAATCCTCTACGATAACGTTGACGAGTTCAAACGAAGCCTTGAGCTGTACGATTACCTGAAGAAGGGGGTCGCTTTTGCGCCCGATACAAACGTCCTCTATCACAGATTTATCTCGAATTTTCGGCAGTTGGATGGGTACCAGATCGTGATAGCCGAGGGCGTGAAGAAGGAAGTTGAGAACGCCATGAACTACAAATACCGGCGAAACCAGCTCGACGAGATGAAACGGGTTGTGAAAAACGCCTGGCTTCTAAAAGAACTCAGCAACCGCCGCGTTAAGAAATCCCGCAAGGCGGCGTACATAGCCCTGAAGGAGTTCGAGCGCCTTAAGGACCGTGTTGTCATCGCGGAGAACGTGAACGAAATCGCCCACAACAACGACGAGATAATAGTCAAGTCACTCAAGCGGTACGATGATATAAGCCCAGTTCTTGTTGTTTTCCTGACGGCGGACGTTGCGGTGACCGATGTAGCCGAGATGGAAGGATTGGAGTACTTCCTGTTCCAGTACCCCAGTGCCAGAATCGGGAGGCACAGCGTCTCGGCGTATCAGCTCAGAACACTTCTCTTCAACCTTGCGGCTGTTTTTGGGGTAATCGAGGTAAATGGAATCCTGGTTTTCGGCGAGTTCGGAGGCAAAAGAGAGCTAAACGAGCTGAAGTTGGTCTTTGAGAAGGATGACCGGGTCTACAACGAGTTTGGATTCCATCTCAGGCTCAGCAGGAAGCTGATGGGGATCATGGAGTAGGTCTCAGCGCTCGGATGTAGAGTCCCCCGAGAACGAGAAGGAGCATGAACAGTGCAAGCAGCTTGGAAACCGAGGGGTACATTGGAAGTAACACCAGCGACATAGATATCCCAAGGGCGGCAAGTTCATCGCTCTCCCTGTTTCCGTCACTGTATCGGTATTCGATGACAAAGGTAAGGCAGTTTATGCCCACAACAAAGACTTTCTCCAAGGTTAATTCCACAAACAAAAGAACAAGTCCAAAGAGAAGGAAGGGAAGCGCGTAGAGAAGCCTGCGCATTCATCCCACCACCAGTCCACCGGAGGATGCTTCCCTGCCGTTGCAGAGAACGATGAACAGGTAGTCGTTGGGCTTGGCGACCTTGACGACGAAGCTCATATCAGCGGTCCGGAGCAGGGTCTTTTCGGTGGCGTTGTTCAGAGCTTCAACGCTTGTCCTTGCCGTTAAGGTGATGTTCTGGGCGGGGTGGACTGAGAGGTAAGCCGTGGTTCCGACGCGCCCGTTCCCCTCAGTTCTTGAGATTGAAACCGGGAGGGGTTCTGAATAGGCAACACACGTCGTTCCTTTGATTTCCCGACCGTTGATGGTGATGTTGACGTCGGTTGGAACGAAGGAGGGCACGAGCTTGAGCACGTAGACGGTTATGCTCGCGTTGGTCTTCCCCTCAACCTCAGCGGTAAACGCGTAGAGGGTGACGTTGGTCGAGTTCAGAAACCGCTCAACCTCGTCGAAGTATGCCATCGGAGCCGTCAGCCAGCCGGAGAAGGTTCCGTTTATTTCCGTGCTCCCAACGGCGGTCGTGAAGGATGAGGTTCCGCCGGTCTGGCTCCCGGGGGAAGAAGTGGTTGAGGTGTTTCCGGCACCATACATCTGGGTTTGGGTTGTCTCGGAGGTCGAGATGCACCCGCTAACGAGGGCCCCGAGGAGAACTAGGACGAGAACGAGGGCGTTGGTTCTGCGCATTTCTCCCACCGGGAGTATTAAGGCGTTAAAGCTTAAAAGTTTTA
>JAMONK010000184.1 GCA_027065835.1 Thermococcus sp.
ATTAAGCTGAAAACTCTCCAATGAGAAAATAACAACGTACAGAATTCATCCGTATCATGGACGCAATTTTCCTCCACAAACCTGCAGAGACTCTCATACACCGCCAAAACCTGGAATATCTTCGCCCTTGTAATTTCCAGGCTGGAAGAACTCTTGACCAACGAACCCGTCCGGGCAAGGTGGTAAAAACCATTGATGTCAATGCTGCGGTATTTATCGGTTACAGCAGCATATGCCATGTAAAAGTAAGTATCCTCCGCATATTTAAACCGTTGGGGAAACCTTATTTCCCAGTTCTCCACAATCCTTCTCCGCAGGAGGGAGTTTCCGTTCCCAAACCTGACTTTTAACCTCAGGACGTCCCGCCAGTTCAGGTCGCCGCTTTTGAAGGTTACAGCTATCCTCTTCCCGTTTTCAAAGACGTCATAATAGTTGGTTATCACCGCGTCAACCCCTTTAATTCCCTCCACAGTTTTTTCTAGGAAATCTTCACTCCACCAATCATCAGAGTCGATGAATGCTACGAACCTCCCGGAGGAGACCTCCAATCCGAGGTTCCTGCCAACAGACGGACCACTCCGAGGTTTGGGTGTTCTTAAAACCTCAACCCTGTCTGGATATAATTCTTTAAATTCCTTGAGGAGGTTATATGTCCCATCTCTAGAATGATCATCGACGAGGATGAGCTCCCAGTTCCCATAAGTCTGATTTTCAATGGACGACAGCAACCTGCCGATGTAATCCTTGGTGTTGTATACTGGAACGATTATCGAGACTTTCATCCCCAAACCCCTTCTGAGTGGGGGGGTATGGTTAATAAGGGTTATTAATTAAAAACAAAAGCCCGAGTAGAAACAGTAGGGTGAACCTCATGAACCGCGTCAGAAAACAGCTCCTCCTCTCACGGTTCCTCTCACTGGCCAACCGTATCCCAAAAGACGATAACAGGATAACCTTCTACTCCACCCCCGATGTGGGCGACAACGCACTGGCACTTTTCAAATACGTACACTCCCTCGACGAAGGCTACGAACTTGTGTGGGTTCTGAACGAAAAAAATCCACCCGCACTGGAAGTCCTAAAACGGGAGTATCCAAATGTAAGAACGGTTCACCTTTACTCGCAAAGTGGCCTCAAAGAGCTAATCCGCTCTAAATTCATCGTCACGACGGATGTCCTTCCTATCACTCCTCACCACGACCAGGAAATAATCCAGCTCTGGCACGGGTTGCCGGGCAAGAAAACGGGCTACGAGCATCCCTTAGGTATTAGGGACCTCTACCTTCACATGGATAGATGGACAACCGACTTTGTAACTACTTCTGAGCTCGCGATTGGCGCTTTCGTGCGCCAGTTCATGATACATCCGAGGAAATTCCGATTACTCGGACAACCCAGGAACGACGGGATGCTGAAAAACCTCGAGAGCTCAAAGGAACTACTATCCGGGATCTTGGGGATTGATGTGGAGAGGTATGAGCACGTCCTCCTCTACGCCCCAACGTACAGGTACACAAGCTACATGAAGGATTTCGAAGCGAGCGTTAGAGCCGTTAAAAGTCTGTTTACAAGGAAATTCCAGGAGTCCCTGAAGAAAGAAAACGCGCTCCTGGTTATAAAACCCCATAAACTCGTAGCGGATGCTCTAGCCAGCTCGATAGATAAGACGGAAAACACAGTCATTCTAACCGACAAACCCCTTCAGTCAGCCTTGCTGACAATAAACGACATCATGGGAGCGTTTGACATCCTGATAACCGATTATTCAAGTATCTTCGAGGATTACATCTTGCTCGACAGACCAATAGTGTTTTACCTGCCCGACAGAGAAGAGTTGGAGCGGAAGAGCGGTTTCCTCCTCCCATATAAATTCTTTGCTCCCGGAGAAAAACCGCAGACTGTAAATGACCTGGTGAACTCCGTGAATTCATACATTGAAGACCCTCAAAAAGACATGGGCTGGAGAAAAACCGTTAAAAGCCTCCTTTATGAAGTTGGTGATGACGCACGGTCATCGGAGAGAGTTTACAAAACCCTGATAGAGGGGGAAACATCATGACGACCCTGATACTCCTAGCTGGTGGCGTTGGAAAGCGGGCAAACCTCGGCCTGCCAAAGCAGTACTTCAGGATCGAAGAGAAGATGGTAATCGAGTACACCCTCGAAAACATCTCCGGGGTCGAGGCTGTGGACAACATCGTGCTGGTGTCCAACCCCGGGTTCATAGAAACCGGAAAAAGCCTCATGAAGGCCTTCCCGAAGATCTCGACCGTTACGGAGGGAGGGGTGACCAGAAACGAGTCCATCTACAACGGTTTTCTGAAGGTTCCCAGGGGCGAGGAAAAGGTCATAGTCCACGACGCGGTCAGGCCCTTCACTCCCCGCTGGGTCTTTGAGAGGATGGGAGAACTCCTGGATGAGAAAGAGGTAGTAACAACCGTCAACCCGATAACCGGGAACCTGATAGAGCTGGAAGACGAGAAAGTCCGGGAGATACACAACCGCTCCAGGTACGCCATGGGGGAGTCTCCCACGGGTTACAGATACGGGGCCCTTAAGGAAACGCTCGAAAGGGCCGCCCGCGGGGGCTATCTGAACGAGATTCCACACGACATCCTGCTCGCGATGAAGGCCGGCTTCGACGTCCACGTGCTACACTGCAACTGCTTCAACCTGAAGATAACGTTCAGAGAGGACGTGAAAATAGCGGAGGCTCTGATAAGGATTCTGGAGGAGAGACGTTGAGGCCCAAGGTCTCCGTGATCATACCGACCTACAACCGGGACGCCCTGCTCCGGAGGGCGATGGAGAGCGTTCTAAACCAGACCTTCGACGATTTTGAGGTTCTCGTGGTGGACGGTGCAAAGAGCGACTCAACTAAGGAACTAGTGCGCTCCTACGGGGATGGGAGACTCCGTTATATTCCTCAGAAAGGGAAGGGCATAGCCAACGCGAGGAACCTCGGCGTTAAAAAAGCTCGGGGAGAGTTCATAGCCTTCCTCGACGACGATGACGCTTGGAGGCCCCACAAACTGGAGGTGCAGCTTGAGCTCTTCCGAAACCTTGGGGAGCAGTACGGTCTTGTCTACACGGCGTTCACCTACTACTACCTCGACAGGGAAAGAGTCCTGGGCTCAAAACGCCCGATAGCGGGCGGATACGTGTACCCCCACCTCCTTAAGGACAATATAACGGGGACGTCCACGATAATGGTCAGACGGGAGTGCTTCAAGCGGGCCGGCATCTTTCGGGAGGATTTCGTAACCTGCGAAGACTGGGATATGTGGCTGAGGATGTCAAGGATGTGCCTTTTTGGCACCATAGAAGAACCCCTGGTCGCCTACTCCATTCACTCCGGCCAGTTCTCCTTCGGAAAATACCTAGAGGGCAGGTACAAGATGATAGAGGTCCATGGGGACATAAAACACGACCCCCGAATACTGAGCTACCACCTCCTCCAGATAGGACTCCTAGAGATGTTTGGAGGGAGAAAAGGGTTAGGTGCCCAAAACATGTTGAGGGCCTTCTCCTTAAACCCTCTCATGAAAGGCAACCTCTACGACATTATGAGGGCAATGACGGACGTTAGAACCAAGATCTACATCATGAAGTTCCTAGGAAGGCTGTAACCCGATTACTTTTTAAACCCTCCAGGGGATAAAAATATTCGGTGCAGGGTATGAACATCACACTGATCACAGTCCTGGCAGGTATCATTGTATTCTGGAGTGTTCTCTACGCCCTATACGGAAAGAGGGAGGAGACGGAGGAGGGGCTGGCCGTCGACATGTTCATCGCCATGTGGCGCACCAAACGGCTCCTCGGCTTCATTGACGGCATGGCGAGAAAGGCCAGAAAACTCTGGAAGGTATACGGGGACATCGGCATAGTGGTTGGATTCGGAGGGATGAGCTACGTGTTCTACATGCTCTTCAAAACAGCGATGTCAGCGTTGAGGACGAAAGGGGCCGCCCAGGGTGTGCAGTTGGTGATTCCCGGGGTGACCATTCCGCTCTGGTACGGGCTCATTGCCCTCATAGTCGTCATGGTGGTGCACGAGCTGAGCCATGGGGTGGTTGCAAGGGCGGACGGCCTGCCGCTCAAATCGGTGGGGCTCGTTCTGCTCGCGGTTATACCCGGCGCCTTCGTGGAACCCGATGAGGAGGAACTCCAGAAGGCACGCCTGAGAACCCGCCTGCGTGTTTACGGTGCCGGATCCATGGCGAACATAGTGACCGCACTCCTCACACTGATGATAATAAACCTGGCCGTGAGTCCCCTGCTTCAGCCGGCGGGGATAGCCGTCTCCGGAGTCCTGGAAAACGGGCCGGCCTATGGTGTTCTTCACAAGGGGGACGTCATAGTGGCGATGGATGGTCAGAGCATAAAAGACCTGACCCAGTTCATCCAGTTCATGAACGGGACGAAACCAGGGCAGGAGCTCACGCTCACGGTTCTAAGAAACGGGGAAAAGCTCAACGTCAGACTGAAGCTGGGGGCACACCCTCAGGATCCGCGGAGGGGCTACATAGGGATATACCCAGCACAGAACGTCGCCTCCAAGGTCGGCCATAAGGGGATCGTCCTGCCGCTGTTCTTCACACTGTACTGGATATACATGCTGAACCTCGGGATAGGGCTCATGAACCTCTTCCCCCTGGTTCCCCTCGACGGGGGTAGGATGCTGGACGACGTACTCAAGGAGTACCTGCCGAAGAGCGTGGCGAATCCCCTCCGGTACTTCACGATAGGGACTGGACTGGCACTGCTGGCCCTGAACCTCTGGCCCGCCCTGGTGAACCTGATAAGGTAACCCCCAGGCGCCTCCGGTTCCGACGGTTCCGGGTGGTTTTTCCTTACACCACCCTTGCCTTTCCCCGGGAGAACATGAACTCCGCCACCCCCGGCTCAAAATCCGGAAGCAGCGATTTCCGAACGAGCAGTTTCTCCCTTCCCGGGACGTCCGTTGGTTCGAATTCGATTATGTGCTCCGAGTAGTGGGACATCCAGGAGAGGAACCGCTTGGAGACGCGATCCTTGTTGAGGAGCATGAGGTTTATCGGCCTTGGTCTGTCCTCCGATGCCCTGGCCATCTCCTTCATCGCGATGTTCCTCTGAAACAGCTTCATGGCGGAGTCCTCCCCGAACATGGTCGCGAAGCCGTCCAGAGCCACCGTGAGCCCAACAGGCTTTCTGCTGCCGGCATCACGAAGGACTTCGTAGTAAAGCGCGGAAACTTTGGGAAGGAACGTGCTGGAGTCAACGCTCCCCGGAGACCGAACGAAGGGCCGGGTTGGGGGTATGCCGTTAACCGCGCCGAAGATGTCCAGAACTACGAGATTGCTCATCTCCCCCTGCCCCTCAACATCGAAGCCCAGCATATCCGCGTATTTCTCAAGCATGCTCAGGGGAAGGGAGTAGCTCGTAACGACACCAAAGCAGTCCCTCTCAAGGAAACCCTTGAAGAGCTCAATAGCGAGGGACCAGCCAAGTGAGTAGGTGTCGTAGATGATAAGGACCACGCTATCGTCCAGTATCCCGCCTCCCAGCATGTCGTCGAGACTCTTTATCCCTGTTTTGATAACAACGTTCATGCTCTCACCGGGCCCGGTAGGAACCAACCTTTTTAAAGGGTACCCCCTCCCTTCACTCGGTGAGCCCATGAGGTGTTCCGTCTGCGGGAGGCCGGCGGTCTACCACGCGCGCTACACGGGGAGATACTACTGTAGGAGACACTTCAACGAGCTAGTGGAGAAAAAGTTCAAGGAAACCGCCAAGAAGTACAGCCTCATCGAGAAGGGTGAGAGGATAGCCGTCGGCGTGAGCGGCGGAAAGGACAGCGTCGTTCTCATGCACCTCTTAGCGAAGCTCCGCGAGAGGTTTCCCTTTGAGCTGGTCGCGATAACGATTGACGAGGGCATAGCCGGCTACCGCCCGCCGAGCGTTGAGATCGCGAAGAAAAACGCCGAAAAGCTCGGGATAGAGCACCGAATCTATTCGTTTAAGGAGTACATGGGCTTCACGCTCGACGAGACCGTTGAGATAATGGGGAGCTTCGAGAAGAAGGAAAGGGTCGGAGCGTGCTCCTACTGCGGTGTCTGGAGGCGTTGGCTCCTGAACTACGCGGCCAAAGACGTCAGCGCCGACAAGTTAGCTGTAGGCCACAACTTGGATGACGAGGTGCAGATGTTCGTGATGAACATCCTCCGAGGGGATATAGCGAGACTCGGAAGGACAGGTCCCTACTACGAGGAGATACACCCCGAGCTTGTCCCCAGGATAAAGCCCCTCCGCGAGATTCCCGAGAAGGAGATAGTGCTCTACGCGGTTCTGAACAACATTGAGGTCGATTTAAGCGAGTGTCCCTACGCGGTCGAAGCCTTCAGAGCGGAAATCCGTGACTGGATAAACGAGATGGAGGAGAGGCACCCCGGAACGAAGTACCAGATCCTCAGAAGCTACGACAAGCTCTTCCCGCTGATAGCGAAGACCTACACAAAGAGAACGAGCGAGCTGAACCGTTGCAGGATATGCGGCCAGCCGACGACGGGCGAGATATGCAAGGCCTGCCAGTTCCGCCTTCAGGTCGAGAGGAAGGCGAGGGAGAAGGGGATGACGTTCAGGGTTGATTAACTGAACGAGTATTTATAAAAGGTTGTTCAGTACACTGAACAACCTTTATAAAGGTTGGGTGAATAAACAATACCATGAACGAGAACCTCGCGCGAGTTATTGTTGAGTGGCAGGAGAACTGGACTCCGGAACTAATCGAAAGGGACTTCGACTTCTCCCTGATTCCCGAAAGGCCAAGAAAGATCATCACTTTCGCCGGATGCAGGAGGACGGGCAAAACATACCTAATGTTCCAGCTGATAAACGGGCTTTCCAAGAAAATACCTCGGGATGAGATTTTTTACATCAACTTCGAGGACGAGAGAATAGAGAAGAGAACCGAAACGCTGACCGAGCTCATACCCACAATCGAGGAGCTATTTGGGAAGAAGGAGGGGCTTTACCTGTTTCTCGATGAAATCCAAAATATCCCCGGATGGGACTCATGGGTCAGACGGGTACATGACTCAAGGAAAGACGTGAGGCTCTTCCTGAGCGGTTCCTCATCGAAACTGTCGAGCAGGGAGATACCCACATCGCTCAGAGGTAGGGCCCTCACATTCGAAGTCTTCCCGCTGAGCTTCTCGGAGTTCCTCCGCTTCAAGAACTTCGAGGTGCCAGAAAGAGTCGGATTCAGCGGGAAGAAAAGCCAGCTCCTAAACCTCCTTAGGGAATATCTTCTCTACGGGGGATTTCCTGAGGTTGTCCTCTCCGACGATAAAAAAATAAAGGGCATGATAGTCAGGGACTACTTCAACACGATTATTGCGTTGGACATTGTCGAAAGGTACCGGATACGGAACCCGGAGGAGCTGAGGGCGCTTCTCCGGTTGCTTCTCAACTCAGAGTACTTCAGCCTGAGTAAAGCTGAGAGAACCATGAGAAGCCTCGGATATTCGGTCAGCAAGGCAACTCTGGCCAACTACCTCCGCTACCTGAACGAGTGCTACTTCACATTTCCCGTGGAAGTGTACTCACCCAAGGTCAGGCTGAGAATCCAGCACCCCAAGAAGATATACTTCGTGGACACGGCTTTCCTCACGTTCCTGAGCGTGAAGTTCAGCGATAACATCGGCAGGCTCATGGAGAACGCGGTCTTCATCGAGCTCATGAGGAGGGGTCGGGAGGTTAACTACGCCTTCGGTGAGAACTGGGAGGTGGACTTCGTTCTGCCAGAGAAAGAAACGTTGATTCAGGTGAGCTACGACGTTTCGAGGCCGGGAACACTAGAAAGGGAACTCAAAGCTCTGAGGAAGGCAAAGCGACTCTTCGGGTGGAAAAATGCAAAGCTGATAACGTGGGACATA
>JAMONK010000185.1 GCA_027065835.1 Thermococcus sp.
TTCCGACAGTCCTCGAGCCGATGTCCAGTATCGGGTGATCATCGAACAGCCATTTCTCCTCGCTCAGCAGGTCAACCTCGACGCGCTCCCCGTTGTAATCAACGGCAAAATCAACGGGGGTTTTCACCTGGGGATAGAACTCGTCAAGGATTTTCTCGGCCCGATCGATCAGCTCCAGGAGGCCCCGTTTCTCCATGAACTCGAGGTTGGCGTCGCCGAGATGGAAACCTTTGGCGAGGGTGAAGACGTGGCCTACCAGCCCACCGGTGAGTACGAGGTCCGCCCTCCCGGTTCTCAGGACGTTCTCGGCAACGCGGAGCGAATCGCTCACCTTTGCCCCTCCCAGGACGTAAACCCTGGGCCTCTCCTCCGTTCCGTACGCCCTGGTGAGGGCCTCGACCTCCTTCTCCATTAGAAAGCCCATTATCATAGGCTTCAGACGGGCGAAGCCCACCAGGGAGGGCTGGGAGCGGTGGGCGGCCGCGAAGGCATCGTTGACCACGTAGTCTATGAGTGGGGCGAGTTTTCTCACGAAGAACGTCCTCTCACACTCCTCGATGGGTTTGTACTTGACCTCCTCCGCCGCGAAGCGGAGGTTTTCGAGGATCAACGCTTCACCCGGCTTCAAACCCCTGATCCTCTCACGGGCGTACCTTCCGAAGATGTCCTCAACGTACTCCACGTCCTGTCCAAGGAGATCGGTCAGGATCCTCGCGTGTTCCTCCGTGGTCGTGTAGTCCCCCGTGTACGGCTTGCTCTGATGGGTGCCGATGACGACCTTCGCCCCGTGTTCGAGGAGGTATATCACGGTTGGCAGAAGGGCTCGAAAACGTGCATCACTTATGATTTTACCCCCCTTCACCGGGGAATTCAAATCAGCCCTGAGAAAAACGGTTTTCCCGTGATAACTGAAGTCATCGAGCTTAAACATCCCATCACCACGGAAGTGTTGAAATTGGTCGGTTAAAAAGTTATTTTGAACACTCCCGGTGATAACGGTGGAAAAGAGAAAGAGATTTATAAAATGGAAGGAAAATAGAAGGTGAGTAATTCCTGTTTATCGGGTGAGTGCAATGCAGTGGAACTCTGATCTAATAATGATGGCGCCTGAGGATATCCTCATCAATGGCATCACTGAACTGCTCAGCAGAATGGGTTTCAGGGACTACGAGAGGGTTGCCAACCGTAGGGAGTGGGGGGTTGACATCGTAGCTGTGAGGGATGACCCCCTGACCGGGACGGAAAAGATAGTTATAGCCCTCCACAGGCGTGGGCTTGCCTCTTCCAAGGATGTTAACGTTTTCGCCGACCTTGTGAACAAATACAAAGCCGAGAAGGGCATCATAATCTCCCCCGCGGGGTTTACCAAGGACTCCAAGGTTCTTATAGCCCGCGACTATCGCGGTAAAATCGTTCCGTGGGACGGGGATAAGCTGGTCTCCCTCTTCCAGAACTACGGTGTGGAGGCCCCCGAAGAGCTGGCCCTTATGAAGAAGGAAGAGGAGAAGGAAGAGAAAGACCCTTTGAATGAGTTCGAGCTGGACGCTCCCCTCCTCTATGAGTTCTCGCCGGAAGGCCTACTCAAGACGGTTTCCAAGGTAGCAGCCGAGGGGTACCCCATAAAACCCGCTGAGATAAAGCTGAAATCCCTTTCCGTCTCCCTCTCCAGTGCGTACATATTCTCCTGGTCCTTGGACGGTGGGGATGTGAGGGATAAGGCGGTTGTGTTTTCCTCCGAGAACGTGACGGTTAAGAGCAGTGAGGATGAGAGGCTCAAGACACCAGTGACCAAAGCCCTGCTGAACGACAGCTCCAGTGTTAGGGCTACCGAGCGTGAAATAGAGGTCCCACTGACTCCCAGTGAGGCGGTTCTCGTCCTCAAGGCTCATGCGGCTAGGGAGCTGGGCGTTCCGGAAGGCAGAATCGTGATCCATGAACGGAAAAAAGTTTACATCCCACTCAGTGCGAGACTGTCGCTTGGGGTTGGAGAGAACACCGCCACAGCATCGGTAAACCTCAGTACGGGGGACGTCGTATTTGAAATCGAACCCCTTCCCGATGAGTACTTTTTGAAAACGGCACGCGAGGCAGTTTTCAAGACCGTTAATGAAGAGCCGGAGGGGCTTAAGCTTGAGAGGGACGGTGGAAAGGTCAGGGTAACCGGAGGCACCGCCCGCTTCTCGTTCGAGTTGACCTTCAACGCTTACACAGGGAGACTGGTGCGCCTTGAGTCCCTTATGAACGATGCTGCCCTCGACGGGCTCCTGTCCTCGTTGTATCGGGACGGGAACCTCCTCAATCTCGAGAAAGGAAAGAAGGTTGCCGTTGCCGATATCCTGACGGGGGAGGGGATAGCCGTCGTCGAGATAGACCTCACAACGGGGACGTACTCCGAGGTGAGAAAGCTTCCAAGCCCTGAAACGGCGTTTGAGAATTCAAAGGAGATAATAGAAGAGAACTTCCCGTTAAGGGACCTCTCGCTCAACTCCTACAGGATCCTCGAGCACAAGTACATTGAACTCGAGGCGGTCAGTGGGGACGGGGTGGCCCGGGTCAAGATAGACGGTGCAACCGGGGACATCCTGGATTACTCCGTTTCTATCTCTCCGGAGCGTGCGAGTGAGGTCTTCAGAACGAAGTACCCCGGCTTCAAAATAACATCACTCAACGAACTGGACGAGGCGTACGAGATCAGGGCAGAGGATGGACGCCAGGAGGTGACCGTTAAGCTGAGCAAGGACGGCAAGCTTCTGGAGGAAACGGACAGGGCCCTCAAGAGGGAGGTGGTCGAGGAGATAGCCGGGGAGGAGGTGGCAGGTATAGACGAGGATGCCACGATCCGGGGGGTATCCCTTGACACGAACTGGCGGGTTGAGTTTGCCGGCAGCACCAAGGTCGGAACGCTGACCATCCATAGAAGCACGGGGGAGGTCCTTGAGCGCGACGTTAGGTTCACCGAGATGGCGATTGAGGAGGCGTTCAAGGAGAAGGTTCGGAGGGAACACGGGGAATCCAACCTCCAGACCGAGAGGCTGACCCACTACAAGGATAAGGGTTACATCACGATAAAACTGTCCGGTGAGAAGGCCCTGTACTACGCTAAAATTGACGTAAGAACCGGAAAAGTGCTCAGCCAAGAGAGCGCCCCCATAAAAGGGATAACGGCGAGACTGAAACAGCTGCAGCTGGACAACAAATACAAATGACGAAGGGGCTAGGCCATCAGCATGTTCTCTATCATCCGTATGGCTTCCACTATCTTCTTTTCCGGTTTGTCCTCGTTCTTGGGTATCTCCAGGTTTATGACGAGGCGTTCCTCCTTCTCGTCTTCGAGGTCGTATATCTCAAGCTCCTCCACTTCGACGTCCTCGAATATGCTCTCCAGCTCCGGACTCAGTATCTTCTTGTCGTTGCCGTAGACTTCAACCCTCACAACATCGTCCGTCGTCGAGGCGACGACCACTATCTCGTACGGCCCAACCCGTTTTGTGAACCGGATGATGCTCCCGTATCCCTGTACGTCCTCCGTGAATCCCAGACTCTTCATGGTGCTCCGTATCGCTTCGGTCTTGCTCTTTATCCTGGCCAGTATCCGCTCACGGAGTTTATAGCTCTCCTGGAGGGCCTTCATTATGCCCTCCCCCATCCCTTCAACACTCCCTTCCCATATTCCTATGACCTTTATCCCGGATGATGTTGGTCTGAGCTCCACCCTTATGGATTCAACGTCAAAGTCTCGCATATCGTCTATTTTAAGCTCGCCAACGGTTAATATATTGAACTCAATTCTCACAAGGTTACCGAAGGCCTTTCCTTTGAACTTCACCTTCATCACCATGGTGGGGTTCAGGGGACGGTTTAAAAACCTTCCCTAAAGAGAAGGAAAAGAAGAGGGCTCACTTCCTCTTTCTTATGAGCAGAGGAAGTATGGCCAGTGCTATGAGAGCAGCTGGTCCGCATACGCTCTTACCGGAGCTGCTGGACGTTGTTGTCGGGCTTGGTGTTGAGGTCGGGTTTTTGATGCTTACCTCCTTTGTCACGACAGCCTTGTTGCCGTAGAAATCAACCGCCACCAGCTTGATCGTGTAGGTGCCTTGGTCAAGGGGTGGAAGCTCCACGGTGTAGAACGTGTTGCCAGGTTTTCCGCTTCCCACCTCAGCCGGGAACTTGTCCACCTTTCCGTATTTTATCGGGTTCCCGTTCTTGTCGAGGACCTGTGCGTAGAGGTCACGTATTCCGAGGTTGTCCTGGGCCGTGAAGTAGATCATGGAGGTCTTCCCCGGCTTGGGGTGGCTTGGCTGGAGGTACGCTATCTGAAGGACGGGCTTCTCTGTATCGGCACCCTTGGTAATGACTATCTGGGAGACCCCGGTCGGAACCGTGGCGTTCACCATCAGGTAGTCGTTGTTGCCTATCTGCCTCTCCCCGAGGACGGTGTAGGTGATGTTGGTGTGTTTCGGATCGATCTTCGCTCCGGCCGGTATCGTGAAGGTTATGGGTCCGCTTACACTGTGGTTGAGCTCGTTGATGAACTTGACCGCGGTTCCGAAATCTGTGTTGTGGCGGAACACCATGAACTCCTGTGGAACGGGGACGCTTATGAAGTCGCTCTTGACCTTGTTTCCCTGTATGTCAACGGGGGTCAGGGGCATCTCAACGCTGCCGTTCCCCCCCACGAGGAGGAAGTTGGTGCCGTACCAGGTGGGGCTGTGCTTGGGGTTGCTGGCGGGGTTGGTTTCCTTATCGGGGGCCCCTGTTGACGTCAGCGTAAGGAAGTAGTGGACGTGACCCTCCTTGTCAACGTACCTCCAGTACATGTCGTGGTGTATGTGGCCGCTCATGGTCAGGGGGATGTTGTACTTGACTACGTCTTCAAGGAAGCGCCTCGCGACCGTGAGGTTTCCCTTCCAGTAGTTTCCAACGTAGTTCTCGAGCTCTTTCCAGTCATTGTCGTTGCTCGGGTCGAGACCGGTTATCACGCCACCGAGGTAGTTCCAGCGCGGGGCGAAGAAGTAGGGGTGGTGGTAGAGGATTATTGGGGTGTACCCGGGATGGTTCTTGAGGACCCCCTCCATCCACGTTATCTCGTCCATCGTTGGCCAGCCGCGGTCTCCACCGGTGTCGAGACCTATTATAAGGAACTTCCCGATCGTCACGTAGAACATCGGGTTTGCTATTATCTGCTTGTATATCGTTGGGGGATCGTCGTGATTTCCCTTGATGCTGATGTGGGTCTGGCCGTCCGCGGCGGTTTTTTCCATGATGTTGTATATGATGTTGTAGCCGACGAGATCGTTGCTGCTGTCAACGTCATCGCCGGTGTTTATTATCAGGTCAACCCCCTTCATGGCCCAGTAGGTGTAGGCGCTGTCCGTGGCAACAACGCTGTGAAGGGGAATCGGGTTTGAACACATCTTCTCAAGCTGGTAGACATCACGCTGGAAGTACGGGCCGCAGACGAAACCGATCTTGGCACTGCTCGTGACGTGGGTATCGCTGACCCAGGCCACCCTGAGGACCTTGGGCCACTGTTTGTACACCCTCAAACCGTTTGGCAGAACCAGCGTGCCTTTGTTGGTCTTTATCAGGAGGAAGTACTCATCCGGAACCACGTTCTCCGGAACCTTAACGGTCACGATGTTTCCGCTGGTTCCTGTTATTTCAAGGTTGTACGGACCGTGGAGAACTGAAACCGCTTGAACGCTCTCAACGCTCACCCCCTCCTTGACGTGGAGTGAGAAGCTGCCCCCGGGTAGGGCAAATGCGGGCA
Source organism: Thermococcus sp. (assembly GCA_027065835.1). Lineage (GTDB taxonomy): Archaea > Methanobacteriota_B > Thermococci > Thermococcales > Thermococcaceae > Thermococcus. Next base: position 5,771 of record JAMONK010000185.1, read on the forward strand.
CCGCAGGGGCGGGCTGCTGGAGGTAATGGCTGTAGGTGGTGTCGTATTGAGCCGCACTTGCTGGTACTGCTCCGAAAAGGGCAATAACCCCTATTAAAATGGCAAGGCTTGCGAGTAGCCGCTTGACCATGGTATCACCAAATAATATGGAAAGAGGGGGCGGTTAAAAGTTTTCCCGTCGCTCATCAATACAGGGTTTTTCTGAGTTTTCCATTATGTACTCCGCAACCTCTGAGTGTCCCCCGAGTTTCCTGTACTCCCTGTACAGCAGTTTCATTCTCCTGAGGAGCTTCGGGTCTCTGGAAACGGTAAATCTTGTGAAATGAACTGCCATCTCCAGGAGCGTGAAATCCGCCCTGCTCAACGGGAGCTGACGGAGTGAGCCCTCTATCCTGCCGGAGGGGGCGAACCTCCCCAGGAGCACCTCACTCTCCCCAAGCTCGTCCTTCCACACTGACAGCTCGTAGTCCACCTTCCCATAGTAGCCGGGGAGGCCCGCTATCCATCTAAAACTTCCCTCCCCGTCAAATTTGAGGTCCAGGGGGAGGTTGAGGGCCGCCCTCACGATGAGTTCAACGTCGTTCGTTATCTGGATTGACGCCAGTGGCCTCCTCAATATGTCCCTGAAACTCCTGCCTGGAAAAAGCTTGAATCTGAGAACGTCGCGTTCTCTGACAACTCCGATTGGGGTGACGTTTGAGGCGGTCACGAGGAGAACCTCGTAAACCTTTCCCTCCTCCATCGAATCCAGCATGCCATCACCAGAAAGAATAGGAAAAGGGGGTTTAAAGCTGCTGCTTGGGGAGGACGATTACATCGTCCTTCTCTATGTAGAACGTGACGGGTTTTGTGGGTTTTAGGCCCTCTAATCCCCTGTCGCTTATGGTCCTCGCTATGAGCCTCGTCTCTCCGAAGAGGCCGATCACTTCAACGAAGAAGCCGTAGTACTCCACGAGGTCGACGGTGCCCGTTAGGGAGACCCCGTTTTCCACGGGGTTGAGCCTTATTCTCTCAGGCCTTATGACGAGAACCACGGTGTCACTATCGCCGGTGTAGTGAAGTCCCTCCATGCGGAAGCTCTCGAACTCCACTGTGACGCGGTCGCCGTTCCTCTCAACGACCTTGGCCGGAACCACGTTGGTCTTGCCCATGAAGCTGGCGACGAACTCCGTTCTCGGGGTCTCGTATATCTCCTTCGGCGTTCCGACCTGCTCGACGGTTCCGACGTTCATGACGGCGATTCTGTCGCTTATGGCCATCGCCTCCTCCTGATCGTGGGTGACGTAGATTACCGTTATGCCCAGCTCGCGCTGGATCCTCCTGATTTCCGAACGCATCTCAAGGCGGAGCTTTGCGTCGAGGTTGCTCAGCGGCTCATCGAGGAGCAGAACCTTCGGCTCGACGACGAGCGCCCTTGCTATCGCGACACGCTGCTGCTGGCCGCCGGAGAGCTGGGTCGGGTAGCGGTTCTCGAAACCCTTGAGCTTGATCAGTTCAAGGGCCCACTCGACTTTCTTTCTTACCTCTTCCCTCGACATCCCCTTCAGCTTGAGGCCGTAGGCGACGTTGTCGAAGACCGTCATATGGGGCCAGAGGGCGTAGTTCTGGAAGACGAGGACTGCGCCCTTCTGATGCGACGGGAGGTACGTCACCTCTTCGTCCCCGAAGTATATCTTTCCGCTGTCCGGGTACTCCAGACCCGCTATTATCCTCAGTGTCGTTGACTTTCCACAGCCGCTGGGACCGAGCAGTGTGAAGAGCTCCCCGTGCTTTATATCAAGGTCGATGCCCTTGAGGGCAACCGTCTCTCCGAAGGTTTTAACGATGTTTTGAAGCTTAACCTCAACCATCTCAACCACCTCATGTAAGGCCTATGAACGAGTACCTCTGTTTTGTTATCACGTTCGCGATGACTATGGCGAGTATCTGTACGAGCATGAGGAAGACGCCCAGAGCCGCCGCGAGGCTGGCACTTCCGACGGCCCCCATGATGAGCTCTCTCATCTTGGCCGTTATCGGGTACCATGTGGAGTTAATG
>JAMONK010000186.1 GCA_027065835.1 Thermococcus sp.
AGTTCGGGTCGCTCAGGAGCTTCCTGAGGTAGCCCTTCTCGCAGGATGGTTCGACCTTTGAGTTGGCAAGTCCGCCGAGGACGACCTTTGCATCCGGGTCTCCGGCCTTTATGCCGCTGTAGAAGTATGCTAGCATCTTCGCGTAATCATCGGCGGTCGAGCCGTCTCCGTCGGGGTCTTTGAGAAAGCCCCTCATGTCGGGCTCGTTCCAGAGCTCCCAGTGTGTTATCCTTCCGCGGTAATGGATGGCCAGGGCCTTTGCGAAATCGCGGAGGTATTCACCTTTTGCCGGCGGATAGAGGTAGTAATCCTTTGCGTCCGGCTTTCCCGAGGCCCATTTGGGCGTGAACATCACGACTGGAAGCACGGAGAGGTTTCTCTGAAGTGCGGCGTTGATTATCCAATCGAACTCGGTGAAGTTGTACTCCCCAGGTGAGGGCTCGGCCAGCGCCCAGATGAAGCCTATCCTCACCCACTTCGCACCCGCCTTCTTAGCCGCGTCAAAAACGGCCTCCGCCCTCTCGTGGCTTATGCCTGGATCCATGTAGATTATCAGGACGCCGAGGGAGCCGTTGACACCGGGAGCGAGGGTGTAAGTGGTGTTACCCTCGCAGGCCGGAGGGGTAGGGCTTTTATTGATGAGCAGCATTCCGGAGATAACCAGAAGGACGATGAAAAACGCCGTTAATGGAAGCAATTTCCTCAGCAAGTTGACCGCCACCCGAACTTGGGGGAACTCCATTTAAAGCTTCTCGAGAAGTTAACTTGGTGAGTGCTTTGAGAATAGTCATGGCTGTGGGGGAGGAAGGGATTGAAAAATGTCTCAAAATAGCCCACGGTCTCCCCGAGTGGTTCAACAAGGCCGGTCTGAGGGTCATGGAGCGGGAACTGAGGGAGGAGAAGACATTCCTTGCCGTTGAAGGGGATGGGCTTCTCGGCTTTGTAACGATCAAACCGCTCAATGAAAAAGCCCTTGAAATCCTCTGGATAGCCGTTAGAAGGGAGCTGAGGGGCAAGGGAATAGGCACAAAACTGCTCGAATTCGTTGAGGGCTGGGCGAAGGATAGGGGCTTCGAGCTCCTCGTCGTCAAGAGCTCGGGGGATTTAACCTACAAACCATATGATGAAACGAGGGAATTCTACGAACGGAGGGGCTTCGCAAGAATTGCGCTGATAGACCCATACCCCGAGTGGGGTGAGCCGGCGCTGATTTATGTCAAAGCGTTAAATACCACAAAATAGAGGAGATGCATGGAGGTTATCTCTCCAACGCCCTCCTAAATCCTATTTCTCCAAGCAACATCCCCAAAGATGCAAGGACTAAAAGATACGTCAGTGAGACGGCCAACACTGAGGGCTGAAGTGGCATGACGTAGATAAAACTCCTAACGAGCTTGGATGCATGTGTCATTGGGTTTATCGAGACCAATATTTTGAGTATTTTACTACCAGCGAACACGCTTTCTGGATAAAACACCGTGGAAAGGAACATCATGGGAAGGATTAGTATACCTGAAATTGCGAGAGGGAGATTGGGATTTTGGCTCTTGGAAAGAAGGTATATCA
>JAMONK010000187.1 GCA_027065835.1 Thermococcus sp.
CGTTACCCGCTACTTCGGCGGCATAAAGCTCGGCTACGGCGGTCTGGTCAAAGCCTACAGCGATGCAGCAAGCTCAGCCATCGAGAACGCGGGTATCGTCGAGGTTTACGAGACGGAGCGCTTCCAGGTCACATTCCCCTACAGCCTCTTTTACCTCGTTAGGGGGACCGTTGAGAATTCCGGAGGGAGGGTCGTTGGAGAGGATTACGGCGAGCTGGTAACCTTCACGGTCGAGACGAGGAAAGGCGAAGCTGAGGGGCTGATGGAACTCTTGACGGAGAGGACGAGGGGGAGGGTTCGGCTCAGGAAGCTCTTCATGAGTTCATTTGAGGGGAGCCTCTGAGTTTTTACATACCATGTAAATTACATCCCATGTAAAAATCCAAGTCAGCCATTCCTACTCCCAGAGGAAGACCCTTCCAGAACCCTCTCCCAGACCCTTATCGCGGCCCATTTGTCCAAGAACTCGTTGAAGGTGCCGCACTTCGGGGAGAGCGTGCAAACGGGACAGCCGTCCTTACAGGGGCAGGAGCGGAGGTGCTCAAGGCTCTTCTCCATCAGTCTCTCGACGTTCTCGTAGATTATCGGTGCAAGTCCCGCTCCCCCTTCGTTGCCGTCGTAGATGAACACGACCTGCCTTCCGACGTGGGGTAAGCCCGGGAAGCTCGCGTAGCTGTAGCCGCCGAGCTCCCTTGAATCCACGTAGGTGAAGATGGGGGCGATTTTTATCATGTTGTGCTCTATCGCGTGAAGCGCCGAGCCGATTCCGTCCTTGCTGTCGACCATCTTCTTTATCGCAAAGGCCAGCTCTTCGTCGCTGATTCCGAGCCTCTGGAGGGCGTCACCAATTGTCTTCCTTATGACGTGGGTGGTCGTCCCGAGGTAAAGGGGAAAGAGCTTCCTCCTGTCGAGGTTGCTGTAGAGGGTGAAGGCAGGGTCTTCAAGGCCCTTCTCGGCGGCAACATCGAAGAACTCCCTGAACTCCTCACCCGTGACCTCCCTTATCGAGTCCGGAAAGACGAGGCATATTCCCTCCGTCTCGAACTCCCGGACGTAGGGTTCCTCGAACTCGACCTTCGCGAACTTCTCCCAGTTGAGGATCGAGAAATCCTCCTCCGCATCCACACTCTCGCCGGTCATCGGGGAGTATATCTCGGCCCTGAGGATTCCACTTTCCCTCAACTTCAGGAGTTCCTTAACGTAGTTCCCGGTGTCGGCCCCTTTGACTGCGAACCCGGTGTAGATGTGCCTGACCCTCAGCCGGCCGAGGTGTATCTCAACTCCCCTGTAGGTTTTCTCCTCCCTGCTCTCCAGTATTTCGACCTCCTCCCTCTTGGCCACGAAGGTTTCCACGTCCCAGAAGCGGTTAAGTCCCCTTGCGAAGACGAAGTGGAACTTTCCGAGGGAAAGCCTGTCTCCGGCCATGTAGAGCTCTCCCCGCGAGAAGTAGGCCATTCCCGGGAGGAGCGAGCGGTGGTACTCGTCGGAATCGACCTCCTCGATGATGTAGCCCTTGAGCTTGAGCCAGTTGATGAAGTTGAGCAACTCCCTGAGCGAGGACTTC
>JAMONK010000188.1 GCA_027065835.1 Thermococcus sp.
CACCGACGACCACCTTACCCCAAAGAAAATCGGCGAGCTGAGGCTTTACGACAGCGCGGTCGTCAGGGGAAGGGTTGCAGGCCCCTACTGGGAGCGCGGGAGGCACGTTTTCTTCGAGCTTGAGGACGAGACAGGGAAAATCAGAGTGGCAGCATTTGAGCCGACGAAGAAGTTCAGGAACTGGGTTAGGAAGCTCCTGCCCGGCGATGAGATCATCGCCGCTGGAGGAGTTAAGGAGCACGAAGGAATCTTGACGCTCAACCTCGAGAAGTTCTACCCGGTAAAACTCGTTCCCAAAATCGAATACAGAAAGCCCAAGTGCCCGCGCTGTGGTGGGACGATGAAGAGCAAGGGCGACTACCTGAAATGCAAGCGCTGCGGTTTTAAAATGCCGAAGAAGCTGGTTCCGGTTGAAGTCCCGCGCGAGCTGGAGAGGAAGATTTATGAGGTCCCACCGGACGCAAGGAAGCACTTGTCAAGGCCACTGGTGCTGCCGGGCGGGGAAGAGAGGGTTTTGGAACTTCTATAGGCGAAAGGTTTAAAGTGATAATTGAGATTATCATAACGGTGATTATCACATGGTCAGGTTCATTGACAGGGAGGAGGAGCTTAAAGCACTGAGAGAACGGCTCTCAGGCGGGAACTTTGAGCTAATCGTTATCTACGGCCGGAGGCGCGTCGGAAAGACCCGTCTCGTCCTCGAAGCAGTGAAAGACGTTCCCCACGTTTACTACCTGGCTGTCGAAGGGGACAACCTGAGGCACTTCCGAGAAACAGCGGGGAGGGCCTTCCCGGAGGTAAGGTACGCCGGGGAGAACTGGGAGAGTTTACTTCACGCCCTCAAGGGCAGGATAATAATCATCGACGAGTTCCCCAACCTGATAAAGGAAGACCCCAGAGTTTTAAGCGAGTTTCAGAGAGTTATTGACACCGACCTCATAGACTCGAAGACGAAGCTCATCCTCCTCGGCTCCTCCGTGGGCATGATGACGGAGAAAGTGCTCAGCTACAAGAGTCCCCTCTATGGCAGGAGGACGGGCTCAATGCGGCTCAGGCCCCTGAAGTTCTTCCACCTGAGGGGGTTCTTTCCCCGCGCAAGCTGGGAGGAGCTCATGGAGGTCTACGGCATGACCGATGGGATTCCGTTTTACGTAGCGCAGGTCAGGCTGCCCTTCTGGGAGTGGCTTGACCGGGAGCTGAGAAACCCGGTGAGCTTCTTCCGCGACGAGGTGGATTTCCTGCTGAGGTACGAGTTCACGGAGACGAGGACCTACAGGAGAATCCTCGAGGCGATAGCCCTCGGCAGAACGACGCCGAAGGAGATAAGGGACTTCATCGGCATGAGGCACTCTGATATAACCCCCTACCTGCGGAACCTAATCGAGACCGGCCTCGTCGTCAGGGAGGTTCCGGTAACTGAGAAACCGAACTCTAAGAGGGGCCGCTACTACGTGGCCGACAACTTCCTCGCCTTCTGGTTCCGCTTCATCTACCCAAACCTCTCGGCCATCGAGGAGGGAATCTTTAACGTCGAGGAGATTGAAAGGGACTACAACCACTAT
>JAMONK010000189.1 GCA_027065835.1 Thermococcus sp.
GAGGGCTTCTTCGAGGTTGAAACCCCCGACATAACCCCGGAAAAAGTGTTTATAGCGAGCGGACACGTTGAGAAGTTCGTTGACCCGATAGTCGAATGTAAAAAGTGCGGTGCCAGGTTCAGAGCCGACCACATTGTCGAAGATGCCCTCGGAATAGATACGGAGGGTATGAGCGCCGAACATCTCACCCATCTCATCCACGAACATGACATCCGCTGTCCTGAGTGTGGCGGCGAACTCGGGGACGTTTGGTACTTCAACCTCATGTTCGAGACTAAAATCGGACCCTACGGCGACCAGAAGGGCTATCTGAGGCCCGAAACGGCCCAGGGGATGTTTGTGAACTTCAAGAGGCTGAACGCCTTCGCCAGAAATAAGCTCCCATTCGGTGTCTTCCAGATCGGAAAGGCGTACCGCAACGAGATTTCACCGAGACAGGGCATGCTCCGCCTGAGGGAGTTCACGCAGGCCGAGGCGGAGATATTCTTCAACCCGCAGGAAACCGAACACCCTCACTTCAACGAGGTCAAGGACGAAAAGCTCAGGCTATACCCCATAGAACACCAGCTAAAGAACCTCGACATGATTGAACTCACGGCAGAGGAGGCTGTCAAAAAAGGCTACATCATGAACACATTCTTCGCATATTATATGGTCATGGTCAAGAGAACGCTCCTCGACATAGGGATTCCTGAGGACAAGATAAGGTTCCGCCAGCAGCTGCCGGAGGAGCGCGCCCACTACTCGCGCGACACCTGGGACGCGGAGATACACAGCGAGCGTTTTGGCTGGGTTGAGTGCGTCGGAATAGCGAACCGTGGTGATTACGACCTTAGCAGACACATCAGAGAAAGCGGTGCCGATCTGACCGTCCTAATCCACTACGACGAGCCAAAGACCGTAAGGAAGCTCGAGGTAAGCCTCAACATGAGACGTGTCGGACCGAAGCTGAAGGGCGATGCCAAAAGGTTAAATGAACTCATTAGAAGCTGGAGCGAGGAAAAGAAGAGGGAACTCGTGGCTCTCCTGGAAAAAGACGGAAAAGTCACCATTGAGGGGTATGAATTAGAGAAGGACGACTTCATAATCAAGGAAGTTGAAGAGAAGATTACCGGCGAGAAAATAGTCCCTCACGTTCTCGAGCCGAGTTTCGGGATAGACAGGCCATTCTACCTGCTCCTCGAGAACAGCCTCGTCATAGAGGAGGACAGGACGTATCTTAGGCTCAAGAAGGACATGGCGCCGATTGAGGTTGCCGTCCTCCCGCTCGTTGCCAAGGAACCGCTCAAGGGCATCGCCTACGAGGTATTTAGAACGCTCCAGAAAGCAGGATTCATAGCGGTCTACGATGAAAAGGATACCGTCGGCAGGCGCTACATCCGATACGACGAGATTGGGACGCCATACTGCGTAACCATCGACAACCAGACGCCCGGGGACAACACGGTAACGATTCGCGACCGTGATACCAAAGAACAGGTCAGAGTGAAAATTGAAGAGCTCCCATGGAAGCTCAGGGAGCTGATCTTTGGGGAATGAAGTTCCCCACCCCCACCAAT
>JAMONK010000190.1 GCA_027065835.1 Thermococcus sp.
GGTGATCTTCTACCCTTTGGTATCACGCAGGATTCCCAAGGAGGCGGCCGTCACTATGGGAGGGGCCACAACGATGGACACAACGCTGGCCGTGATGACGAAGTTCGGCGGGAGGGAGATCACGGTAGTGGCATTCGTCCACGGTTTCGTGCTGACGGCTGTGGTCCCCTTCATCCTGCCCCTCATTCTGGGGCTCTGATGGCAAAAACTTTTTTAAAGCCTCCCGCTTACCGATGCCTGCAGGCACTATCATGCCTCACGGCTCGGGGGTATCTGAGGCGGAAGCGAGTAGGAGCCCACCGGGCCCCCTCTGGAGGTGAGAGAATGAAGTATCCAAAGAAGATAAGGACGTACTGTCCGTACTGTAAAAAGCACACGATCCACAAAGTCGAGAAGGTCAAGAAGAGACCTAGGAGCGAGCTCAGCCAGGGCCAGAGGCGCTTCCGCAGGATCATGAAGGGTTACCGCGGTTTCCCGAGGCCGAACCCGGCCGGAAGGGAGAAGCCGGTCAAGAAGCTCGACCTTCGCTTCCGCTGTACGGTCTGCGGTAAGGCCCACACCAGAGGAAAGGGATTCAGGGTCAAGAAGTTTGAGCTGGTGGAGGTGTGAACCATGGCTCTCCCAAAGAACCTCATACCGATGCCGAGGAGCAGGTTCCTCCGCGTCAAGTGCATCGACTGCGGCAACGAGCAGATAGTCTTCAGCAACCCATCCACGACCGTCCGTTGTCTCGTCTGCGGCGCGACCCTCGTCGAGCCGACCGGCGGTAAGGGCGTCATCAAGGCTAAGATTCTTGAGGTTCTTGAATGAACCTCTCCTCCCTTTTGCCTTTCGTCGTTCTCCTAAACTTTAAAAACCTCCCTCCGTAAATTCTCCAGGTAAAGGAAAGAGGTGATTTTCATGCCCAGAAAAGCTAAGGATTATCCTGAAGAGGGGGAGTTTGTTATAGCCACCGTTAAGAGCATTCATCCGTACGGCGCGTTTCTCAGACTGGACGAGTACCCGGGCAGGGAGGGGTTCATGCACATAAGCGAGGTCGCGTCGAGTTGGGTCAAGAACATCAGGGACTACGTGAAGGAAGGCCAGAAAGTGGTCGTGAAGGTAATCCGCATCGATAGGGAGAAGGGACACGTTGACCTCAGCCTCAAGCGTGTTAACCAGCAGCAGAGGAAGGCCAAGCTCCAGGAGTACAAGCGCGCCCAGAAGGCCGAGAACCTGCTCAAAATGGCCGCCGATAAAATAGGAAAAAGCTTCGACGAGGCCTGGAGAGAGGTATGGGTGCCTTTGGAGGAAGAGTACGGCGAGGTCTACGCCGCCTTTGAGGACGCCGCACAAAATGGAATGGACGTCCTGAGGGGTATCATAAGCGATGAGTGGATCGAGGCGCTCAAACCCATCATAGAGGCCTACGTTGAGATTCCAACGGTCACGATAGACGCGGAGTTCGAGATAACCGTGGCGAAACCTAACGGAATTGAGATAATAAAGGAGGCCCTTGTACGGGCCAGAGATCGGGCGAACGAGGAAAAGGAGATAGAGGTTAAGTTCTCCTATCAGGGCGCACCGAGGTACAGGATCGACATAACCGCCCCGGACTACTACAAGGCCGAAGAGGTGCTGGAAAGCATAGCAGAGGAGATACTGCGCGTCATCAAGGAGGCGGGCGGCGAGGCTGCCCTTATCAGGAAGGAGAAGCGCATTAAGAAGGTCAAAAAGAGAGGTGCCTGAAGGGATAGGCATGAGGTTTCGTATAAAAAAATGTCCCAGCTGTGGAAGGTACACGCTAAGGGAAGTCTGCCCAGTATGCGGGACAAAGACCAAGGTAGCGCATCCCCCCAGGTTCTCACCTGAGGACCCGTACGGGGAGTACCGGCGCAGGCTGAAGCGTGAGGGGCTGGGACTCCAGAAGGGGTGAAAAAATGAGGGAGACCACCATTCATATGTACGAAAGGCCAGAGCTCAAGGATCCGATATTTGTGGAGGGTCTGCCGGGCATAGGGCTCGTGGGGAAGCTCGCGGCGGATCACATGATCCAGGAGCTAAATGCGGTGAAATTCGCCGACCTGTACTCCCCCCACTTCATGCATCAGGTCATCATACGGAAAAACGCCGTAGTGGAGCTGATGAAGAACGAGTTCTACTACTGGAAGAATCCAGACGAAAAGGGCAGGGACCTCATAATAATCACCGGCGACCAGCAGGTGGCCCCAACGGACAGTCCCGGCCACTACGAAGTCGTCGGCAAAATGCTCGACTTTGCAGGCGAGTTTGGAGCAAAAGAAATAATCACCATGGGGGGATTCCAGGTACCCGAGCTTCAGGGAGAGCCAAGGGTCTTGGCCGCAGTAACCCATGAGAGACTTCTTGAACGCTACAAGAAGAATCTCGAGGGCTGTTCCACCGAAATCCTGTGGAGGGAAGACGAAGGAGGGGCCATAGTGGGAGCCGCAGGACTCCTCCTTGGACTCGGAAAACTCCGCTCGATGTACGGGATCAGCCTGCTAGGGGAGAGTTTGGGTTACATCGTCGATCCCAAGGCGGCGAAGGCGGTGCTGAGCGCCGTAACCAGAATACTCGGTCTGGAGCTCGATATGAGCGCCCTCGACGAGCGCGCCAAGGAAACCGAGGAGATACTTCAGAAGGTCCAGGAGATGCAGAAGGCGATGCTCGAACAGGGGATGCCCGGAACCCAGGAGGAAGAGGACAGAAGCTACCTGTAACCATCTTCTTTTTTATATCCCCAGCTTTCAAACCTTTAGTTGGTAACACCAGATTTCCAAAACGTTTTTATTCGATGCTACTATTCTTCAAAATGATAACACCAGCAGGATGGAGGGTGAACCATGCACATCCCGGACGGATACTTAGGTCCCTACACGTGCGCGCTGTTTTACATTGTTATGATACCCATCTGGTACAAAGCGTTCAGATGGTTGAAAGGATTAAAACCCCAGCAGGTTCCGCTCCTCGGAGTGCTTACGGCCTTTGCGTTCCTGGTAATGATGTACAACCTGCCGGTTCCGGGGGGAACAACAGCTCACATAGTGGGAGGAACCATAATAGCAATCCTAATCGACCCATGGGCAGCGACGGTCTCGCTCACAATAGTCCTTCTGATACAGGCCCTCTTCTTCGGTGATGGGGGGATAACAAGTTACGCCGCCAACGTCTTTAACATGGGCGTCGTCCTCCCGTTCGTGGGGTACTACACATACAGGTTCCTCACAAAGAGGGTCGGGCTGGACGAGGTCATCTCAGCTGGAATCGGTGCTTACGTCGGTATAGTCACAGCGGCGACGGTGGCCGGGACGGAACTTGGGATACAGCCGTACATACAGCCGGGTTACTGCCCGTATACCCTGAGCGTCTCGGTTCCAGCGATGGCCATCGCACACCTGCTGACGGCGGGACCGGCCGCCGCAGTGGTGACTGGAGCGGTTGTGTGGTACGTACGGAAGAGCCGGCCGGACCTCTTTGAGATGAGAAAGATACTTCGGACGAGGGGGTGAAACCATGGACCGCCTTACAAAAGCCCTCCTAACCGCAGTCGCCGTTATGGTGGTGCTTTCACCACTGGGAATACTGCTCGTATGGAACTACGGGGATGCCTGGGGGGAGTGGGACGTTAGCACGATTGAGCACATGGTTGGTCAGAAGCTTCCGGGCATGGAAAAACTGTCCAACGCGTGGAATCATGCCGTTCTCCCCGACTACAACGTTCCAGGGTGGGAGGACAAGCTCCACGCATCGGCAGGGTACATCCTCTCCGCTATAGTCGGCGTTGCCCTGGTCCTTGGATTCTACTACGTGGTGGTGAAGCTGACCAGTGGAGGGGCCAAAGGCTGAACCCGCAGGTGAACGATATGGGGGGGCTTCTGGAGAGCACGGCAAGGGAAGTGCTTGAATTTACCACGGAGGCGGTGTTCTCCGAGAGGTACGCAAGGAAGAACGGGCTGCTCCAGCGGGCGGACCCAAGGGTTAAGCTGCTCTCCCTCCTCACCCTCGTGACAGTGGTTGTCTCCCTGCGGAACATCTACGTTATTCTATTTTTTTACACCGTCCCCCTGGTCTTTGCATTCCTCTCCCACATTCGCGTTTCGGATTTTATAAAGAGGGTCTGGTTCTTCATTCCGGCCTTCACCGGACTGATAGCGGTACCCTCTATCTTCATGATCCCCGGGAGGCCCGTCTTCACCATTCCCTTCACAGGATGGAGTGCAAGCTGGGAGGGACTAACGTGGGCGGTCCTCTTCACGTTAAGGGTCGCAACAGCCGTTTCGTACGCCATTCTCTTCACGATGACAACCCGGTGGAAGGACTTCGTATCTGCCCTAACCAGCCTTAGAGTCCCGGGAGCGGTTATAACCATAACCACCCTCGCGTACAGGTACATCTTCCTCCTCGCGAAGCTCCTGCTGGACTCAATGCACGCAAGACGCTCAAGGCTGGCCGGCGACCTGGGTCTAGTGGAGAGCTGGAAGGAGGCAGGAAAGCACATGGGGGCAACGTTCATAAAGGCCAACTCCCTCGGTGAGGAGGTGTACTACGCAATGCTGGCCAGGGGATACTCCAACGAGACCCTGCGTTCCGAGGGATTGAAGATAGAGAAAACCGACTACGCCCTGGCAGTGTTTACGTTGATTCTCTTGGCACTCGCAGTCGTGACAACGGAGGTGTTCAGGTGAAGGTTTACGAGCTCAGAAACGTTGGCTACAGGTACCCAACCGGTGAGTGGGCCCTAAGGGGCGTGAACATCGAAGTCAGGAAAGGGGAGACCCTCGCGGTAATCGGACCGAACGGGGCTGGAAAGACGACACTCCTTAAGATAATGGATGCCCTCCTACTGCCAACGGAGGGCGAGGTCCTCTTTGAGGGAAAGCCAGTGACGGAGGAGACGATGACCGATAAGGACTTCAGAAAAAAGGTGGGTTTCCTGTTTCAGAGCCCAGACGTTATGCTCTTCAGCGCGACGGTGCTGGACGACGTGGCGTTCGGTCCGATCCACATATGGGGAAAAGCAGAGGGGAGTAAAAGAGCGCTTGAGGCCCTGAAGTTCCTCGGGATCGAGGGGCTGGCCGATAGACACCCCTACAACCTCAGCGGTGGAGAAAAGAAAAAGGCCTCGATAGCCGCGGTGCTGAGCACTGAACCGGAGGTTCTCCTGCTCGATGAACCTACCAGGGACCTCGACCTGAAAAACAGGAACTTCGTCCTGGATATGATACACCGATGGAAAGGGGAGGGTCGAACCGTAGTCGTTGTGACCCACGACCTCAGGGTGATCCGGCTCGCCGACAGGGTTTACGTGATGGACGGCTCGGTGATCTTTGAGGGGAGCCCCCGTGAGCTCTTCCTCAGACCGGAGCTGATAGAGAGGGCCAACCTGGACGCCCCAGAAATCATCAAACTCTTCCACGCCCTTGGCATACACGAAGAGGTCCCCATGAGCGTCGAAGAGGCGGCGGAGATACTGATAAAATGGAAAAGAGAGCAATCAACCTCTAAAAGCAGCACCCTCAAGGAGTTCTAAGCCCAGCTGAAGATACTCCCGCGCATTCCCTTCTTCCTTCGCCTCGCTGAAAACCCTTATTATCGGCTCCGTTCCGCTGGCCCTGATGAGAACCCAGCCGTCCGGGAAGAGCACCTTGGTCCCGTCGGTGGTGTCAACGGTGTAGCCTTTCGCTTTGGCAAGCTCGGCGACCTTGGCAACTATGGCCTTCCTGTCCCCATCCATCTTCCTCTTCGTCTTGAACTGGTAGTACCTCGGGAGCTCATCAATCAGCTCGCTGAACTTCTTGCCCGATTTCGCGAAGATCTCGACTATCTTTGCCGTCGTCATCGCGCCGTCCCTTCCGAGGACGAAGTCCGGGAAGATCACTCCGCCGTTCTCCTCTCCCCCTATCGTCCCATTGTGCTCAAGGAGAGCCCTCGCAACGATGAGGTCGCCGACTTTGGTTCTCATGACCTCCGCGTTGTTCCTCTTCGCGATGTCGTCGAGCAGGTTCGACGTTGCCACCGTGGTGACGAGCAGTCCACCACCCTTTTCCCTCAGAACGGCATCGGCAACGAGGGCGAAGGTCCTGTCGCCCTGGATAAAGCGCCCGTTCTCGTCTATGAAAACCGCCCTGTCTGCGTCCCCATCCTGGGCAACGCCGAAGTCAGCTCCAAGGGCCTTGACAATCTTCATGAAGTCCTTCAAGTTCTCCTCGTTCGGCTCCGGGTTTCTGGCCGGGAAGTGGCCGTCCGGATGGGCGTTGACGCTGATGACCTTGCAGCCGAGCTCCCTAAGGAGGTAGGGCAGGGTCAGGGAGCCGGCGCCGTTTGAAGTGTCAACGACGACGAAGGGCCTCCTCTTTTTGATTGCCTCAACGTCCACACGGGCCTTTATTGCCTCGATGTAGGGCTTGATAACGTCCTCCTCCCTGACCTCGCCTATCTCGTCCCAGCTGGCCCCCTTGAAGTCCTCGTTGAAGAACACATCCTCAACAACGGCCTCACGCTCCTTCTTCAGCCCCATACCGTTCGGTTCGAGGAGCTTTATGCCGTTGTATTCAGGAGGGTTATGGGAGGCAGTTATAACTGCCCCTCCGTCCGCGTTGAAGTGATCGGTTGCCCATTGTATCGCCGGAGTGGGGGCGATTCCAACATCCACCACGTTACAGCCGACGCTGAGCAGTCCACTTATTAGAGCGTTTTTAAGCATCTCCCCGCTGACGCGCGTGTCCCTGCCTATGACGACAAGGGGGCTTTTCCTCCCTTCCCTTCTGAGCATCGTCCCGAAGGCCATACCCATCTTGAGGGCAAACTCCGGTGTTATCATCTCGTTCGCTATTCCCCTGACACCAAACGTCCCAAACAGTCTTCCCATTGTCTTCACCCCGTATCAGCATGTCGGTAACCGCTACTCTTTGCCGTACCTTCCAAAATCATCCTCAAAGCGGATTATATCGTCCTCACCAAGGTACTCACCTATCTGGGTCTCTATAACCTCAAGGACCACCCTCCCCGGGTTCTCAAGACGGTGTTTAACCCCCGCGGGGATGAAGGTGCTCTCTCCCGGTCGTAGGAGTACCTCCCTATCACCGACGAGTACCCTGGCCGTTCCCCTCACCACGACCCAGTGCTCGCTCCTGTGGTAGTGCATCTGGAGGGAGAGCTTCTTACCCGGAAGGACGGTGAGGCGCTTTATCTTGTAGCGGTCGTTCTCCTCAAGGACGGTGTAGCTACCCCATGGCCGGTAAGCGGTACGGTGAACCATAACCCGCTCATCGTCCCTTTCCTTGAGAAGCCTGTAGACCTCCTTGACCCTCTGGCTCTCGCCCCTGTGAGCTATCAGCAGAGCATCGTCGGTGTCGATTATGATTAGGTCCTCCACCCCAACCGTCGCGGTGAGCCTCTCGGCCATTATGAGGTTGTTCCCCGAGTTGATCCCTATGTGGTAGGCGTTTTTGCCACTCATGCGAATCGCGTTGCCGCTCTCGTCTTTACCCAAGACATCGTAGATGGCGTCGAAGCTCCCCAGGTCGTTCCAGTAAACGTTGAGCGGAACGACTGCGGCTTTATCGGTCTTCTCCATGACGCCGTAGTCTATGGAAACCTCCGGGACTTTGATGTACGCATCTTCCACCGTGTCCGCGTCCTCGAAGGCAGCATAGAGCTCGGGTGCGTGTGCCCTTACCTCCTCGATGAAGATATCCGTATCAAACGCGAACAT
>JAMONK010000191.1 GCA_027065835.1 Thermococcus sp.
CCGTTGCAGGCCCGGGCCTCTGGGCGAGGTGTATCACGATCGGGTTCTCCGCCATTCCCGCCAGGCTCAGCGCCTCGCTCATCAGCGCAAAGCCGCCGCCGGAAGTGCTCACCATGCCCCTGGCCCCGGCGAACCAGGCACCCAGAGCCATATTTATCGCCGAAATCTCGTCCTCGACCTGCTCGACGATTATCCCGAACTCCTCGGCGTGCTGTGCCGCGAAGGTCGAAACGCCCGTTGAGGGGCTCATCGGGTAGAAGCTGAGGAAGTTCATGCCTCCGGCGAGGGCACCTATGCCAACGGCCTCCGTTCCGCTGAGGAGGATTTCCTCCCTGACTTTCTCATCCCTCTCGACCTCCACCCTTATCGTCCCTTCCTCGCAGAGCTTAACGCCCAGCTCGTAGCCCTTCTTCGCCGCATCGATGTTCTTATTCACGACGTTCTCGCCCTTGCTCCCGAAGTGCTTCCTTATGTACTCCTCGACTGCCCCGAAGTCGCCATGGAAGAGGCCGACTATCAGGCCGGCGGCGGTTGTGTTGAGGTAGAGCTGGCTCCCCGTTTCGAGGGCAAGCTTCGTGAGGGGCACCTCGACGAGGTTCACCCTGTTGAGAAAGCTCTCCTCGACGTTCTCCCTCTCACCGAGGACGACGGTAGTGTCTGAAATCCTGTCCTCCACCCAGCTCAGAACGCCCTGCTTGAAGGGGACGAGGATATCTATTCTCTTCACGAAGGCCCTAACGCGCCTTGAAGAAACGCGTATCTCGGTGGTGTTTATCCCGCCCCTCACGCGGGACATGTACTCCTTGTTTGCATAGACGTGATAGCCCGAGCGCTTGAGCGCGTAGGTCAGAATTCCTTCAACGGTCTGGATTCCCTGCCCGGCCGCTCCACCGAGAACTATAGAAACGCCTTTTCTAAACCTAGTCATGTTACATCACTTCCAGTTAAGTTCGACTTTCGACATCATAAGGTTTGTGAATTAGGTTTATATAATTTTCTTCCACACTCCTAACAACGGGAAGGGAACGGATAAAGGCAGAGACCCAATCCATGCCAAGCCCCAGGTTATGGGAATCAGTCCCCCGCCAGGAATTCAAAGAGGGAACTCCAGAGTTTGAGCGGTGTGAGCTCGGTCAACATCAGCAGGCCGAGCAGGATTAGAATCACTCCGAGGGCTTGCTCCCACCTTGCCTTGCCCTTTCCGCTTAGGGAGAGCCTTCCGGAGAGGAACTTCCTGTTAACCCACTCTCCGAGGTCCTTCGATGCCGTCAGCAGGTAAACTGTGAGGCCCATTCCGAGGCCATAAGTCCCCATGACGATGACCCCGCTCAGCGTATCCCCGCTCAGGGCCGCCGTTATCACCGCGAAGCCGACGTAGGGGGCAATGCAGCCCAGCCATGTTGCACCCAAGGCCGAGCCTAGGGCGAAGTCGTAGGCTATGCCCCTCTTTGAGGCTACCCTGTCCGTGGCCGAGAAGCTCAGCAGCCTTTCCATCCTCGTGCTTACCCTCTCGCTCACGAAGCTCGCACCG
>JAMONK010000192.1 GCA_027065835.1 Thermococcus sp.
GGCAGGACCTCTACGTGATCACAAAAACTGGGAGCGGGAAGGTACGGAAGAGACGCTGGGGTGGCGTTGCCTTCGTTCCCCTGATAGGGGAGCACGGGTGGGAAGGGTAGCCTTTTAAGGAGATACTCAATTCTCGGGCAGGTGATAACATGGTGAGACTCATTGCCTTTGACCTTGAGGGAACCCTGGTGAAATCGATTTCAAGCTGGGTTGAGCTCCATAAGAAGTTCGGTACGTGGGAGAAGGGAAGGGAGTACGCCGAAAGGTTCTTCTCAGGCGAGATCGGTTACGTGGAGTGGGCAGAACTTGACGCATCGCTCTGGAGGGGACATACCAGGGATGAGATAATGGAGTGGGCGAACTCCGTCGAGTACATGGACGGTGCGGAGGAGCTCATCGCGTTCCTTCGTGATAACGACTTTAAGATCGCCATCCTCAGCAGCGGTTTGATGTGCCTCGCCCGTAGGGTTGGGGCGGAGCTCGGCGTTGACTACGTGTACGCCAATGAGCTGATTTTCGACGAAGAGGGCCTTGTTACTGGGAAGGTCAACCCTGAGGTCGATTTTAAAAGCAAAGGTGCCATCCTACGGGACCTCAAGAGGGAGCTTGCCCCTGAACTAACGATAGCCGTGGGGGATGGCTTCAACGATATAAGCATGTTCAGGGAGGCCGACGTCGCCATAGCGATCAACCCCCACGAGGGTGTTGAGGGAGACCACGTTGTCGAGAGCCTCCATGAAGTGGGGGAGATAATCCGGGGCCTTCTGGACTGAGGGTCCGTGAAGGGCGTGCTCATCACCCGCCATGCTGGTAGCGGACTCAGCAAAGCAAAAGCTCGTCATCCCCTCACATGCCCGCGAGCTTCAGTTCAATCCACCAGAAGATGTCCCCCCAGAAGTAGCTTATTAAAAACCCCAGGAAGAGGGCTGGCGCAAAGGGCATGGCCTTCTTGCGCAGGAACCTGTTCTCGAGTTTTCCATCCCCCACAAGGGCCTTTAATCTCTCGATCTGTTCTTTGTTCAGGCCCTCGGCCGTGGTTGAAACGATGACTTTTCCGTGTTGACCTTTTAATGAGGCGAGGTCCCCCTTCGTCACCGCCTCCTTGACCCTGTCGAGGAGGGAGGTTCTGTCCCGTTTTATCCCCTCTTCGTCCTCGTATATCGTCTCCCCCAGGATGTCCCACTCCTCCAGCGCCTCGACCGGAACCTCCTCCATCAGGACCGAGGCGCGCATGTACTTGACCGTCGCCAGAAACACCTTGAACAGGTAGAGCATGAGGAGGAGTTTCCCAAACAGGAGGAGGCCGTTGAGTGGGTTGAGGTGGACTACGTACGCCAGGGCGATGGCCCCTATCACATCCCCAGCCTTCCGGAACTTTCCGAGCAGGGTTATCACGATCACCGCAAACACCCATCCCCACAGCCCTCCAAACACCCACCCTACCGACTTCGCCAGGACTACCTGGAACCCTATTCCTGCGGTTATCCAGAGGGCCACCTCGGCGGTCAACTTCGCACCGTCGGTGAATATCCTGGCCAGCTCGTGGTACTGTCTCCGGATGAGTATCACACCCAGGGAGTACAGGAAGATGAACGGAAACACGGCTATGATGCTGTTCAGGAGGATCGAAACGGGATACAGTGGGTAGCTCACGGTGTACGGGGGGACCACCCTGCCCCACGAGGGGGCGTATGGAAGCAGGGCCGAGAATCCGGCGAGGATCACGACGTCGCCGCTTGCCCACGCACCGATGAAGTAGAGCAGAAGACCAAGGAGGAGTCCTATCAGAAACGCTATGACCCCGGAGAAGGCAAGGATGGTGCTGTGTTCCACGAAGAATCCCCTGTAGAGGTAGTAGGCGATTCCAAGGCCGGCTATCGGAAAAACGTGAAGGTCATCGATAAACCCCGTCCGGATGTCGGTGTACGAAGTGACAGTTCCCATAATTATGCCCAGAACGAGGGGGATGTAATCCATGATTCCACCTCATAGGTTCTCGAGTATCTGCTTCCGCACCTGCTCCGTGTAGTTGCCCACTGATTTTTCAATGTTTTTGGTTCCGTTCAGGACCACCCTGGTGGCATACAGAACCAGTACCAACACCGCCGCTATCATGAAAAGGTACTCAAGGGCTCCCTGGGCTTTTCTTCTCATCTCACACACCAGTTCAATCTTCGGTGCTAAAGGATTTAAAAGTTTCTACCCCCTAGGCTTTTAAGGGCGTGGAAGAAGGGGGAGTGATGGAGATGAAAGTCTACAAATTCCGTGTTCGAGAGGAGTACTTAGGGTACATCCGATCAGGTGAGAAGAGGATGGAAGTCCGGGTGGCCTATCCTCAGTGGCGGAACATAAAGCCTGGGGACAAGATACTCTTTAACAGTGAGCTGCCGGCGATCGTCACGGAAGTCAAACGCTACGAGACCTTCCGCCAAGTCCTCCGTGAGGAACCTATAAGGAAGATATTCCCCGACGAGCCGAGCTTTGAGAGGGCCCTTAAACGTTTCCACGGCATGTACGCCAAATGGAAAGAGAACAGGTACGGCGTCATGGTCATAAAGTTCAAACTCCTGGGTGGGGAGTGATGAGGCACCTGGAGTTCGATGGCAGGTACACCAGGGCAATTCTTGAAGAAAAAAAGCGGTCCACGGTGAGGAAGGGAAAGAAGCCAAACTTAAACCCCGGTGATGAAGTTCTGATACATGCGGGAGGCTACGTTATCGGGAGGGCCGTAGTTGAGGGCGTTGAGAGCAAGCAGGTTCAGGAGCTTACGGACGACGATGCGATATCTGATGGATTCCCCAGTCGTGAGGAGCTCCTTGAAGCACTGAGACGGCATTACAAAACTGTATCCGATGCCGATACCGTGCATATAATTCGCTTTCGCATGGTTGAGCGTTTTGAGAAACCAGTCATGAGCTCCGATTACGCCTACGAGGGCAACATCCCCCTGGCGATAGCGGAAATGGCCCTTAAGCACCTCTCCCTTCCTGAGAAGGATAGGGAGCTTATTGAACTCTTCCTCCAAAGCGGAAGCCTCAGAAAGGCGGCGTACAGACTTGGTGGACCGGATAAAAGGCGCGAAATACGGGAGGCGTTAAGGAGGGCGTACCTGGAGCTCAAAAAAGCGGGGCTGATGAAACCGAGGATTTAAGGCACCGCCCCCACCTCGATGCTCTCCAGTATGCTCGTTTCGTTCTCCCCGTTCTCTCCCTTCACCCCGGATACCTTGACGGGCATGAGTTTGAACCTTCCACCGTCTATCACGTGCCTGAGTGTTTTTTCGAATTCCTCCATCTCCATGCCGCTTCCGAACTCCACCTTTGCTATGAAATCGTACTCTCCATAGAGCCAGTGCCCTTCCACGGGCAGCTCCTTCAGGACCTCGTCCCGAACTCCCCAGACGAGGAGTATAGCTTCCATGCCATCACCAGTTTGGGAGACGGGCCCACCCCATAAAAAATTTTTCAAAAATTTTTCGACATTTAGGCACAAATATCGGATTTACTCCCCTTTTTCTTGACATTTTGCCAGGGAAAGGGTTTTAGTGCCCTTCTTGAAGGGACATCGGTGGTGGTATGGAGGCGGTCTTCTTCGACTTCGTGGGGACCCTCATAACCAAGGCCGGGGAAAACGTTACCCATCAGAACATCGTCCGGAACGTCCTGGAGAGGGCGGGCAGAGATGATCTGGACGTTGTCGAAGTCTGGGAGGAGTACGAGGCCGAAACCTCCTCCGCATTCAAGGAACTCGCCGGTAGACCCTATGTGAAGATAAGAGATGTGGATACGAAGGCTATGCTGCGGGTGGGGGAGCGCTACGGCTTTGAGGTTCCCGAGGATTTCTGGGAGATAAGCGTCTCAATGCATGAGAAATACGGGGAGCTCTTTCCGGATGCGGTTGAGACCCTGAAAAGCCTCCGGGGGATGGGTCTCCACGTTGGGATAATCACGGATTCAGACAACGACTACATCGACAGGCACTTGAGGGCCCTTGGGATACGTGACCTCTTTGACTCGATCACAACGAGTGAGGATGCGGGGTACTACAAACCTCACCCCGGGCCGTTTCGGTTGGCCCTTGAACGGGCGGGAGTCTCCCCCGAAGAATCCCTGTACGCAGGTGATAACCCGGCCAAGGACTGCGTTGGTGCCAGAAAAGTTGGAATGCTCTCCGTTCTCCTCGACCCTGAGGGGAAGAAACGTGAGCTGTGGAACGGGTGCGACTTCGTTGTCTCGGGGCTTTCAGAAGTGCCTGAGATCGTAAAGGGGATTATCACTGGGAAAAAAATGTAAGGGGTCGGCAACGGCAGGGCCCATCATAGCCGCCGTAACGGCTCGTTTAGCGAAATTCTCGTCATTCCCCTTTTGCCTTTTCATCTGAGCCTCCTGTAGGCCGCCCACATCCTCTGAACGACCGTTATCCATGCCAGAATCCCCACGAGGTAAACGCCGTACTCGACGTAGCCAACCAGCGCGAACGCGATGAGGATGAGCAACCTCTCGGCACGCTCCGCGATGCCGATCGCGAGCTTCCCTGAACCTGCAAGCTCTGCCCTGCAGCGCTCGTAGCTCACAAGGTACGCCCCCATGAACGTCAGGAACGCTATACGCCAGTCTATCAGTCCCCCGAGAGCGATTCCGAAGAGCACTGCCCCGTCGCTTATCCTATCCAGGGTGGAATCCAGGAAGGCGCCAAAGCGGCTCGTTTTACCGGTCATCCTGGCCAGAGTCCCGTCGAGCGCGTCTATCAGGGAGCCAGAGAGCAGGGTCACTGCGGCCCAGAACTGGTCCCCGATGTAGAACAGGTACGCCCCGGCCAGGCTTATCAGCAGCCCTATGACGGTTATCGTGTTGGGGGTAACCCCGATTTTTGCGAGGGGACGTACGATTGCCTCGAGGTAATCCCTTACGTTCTCACGGTAGCTGTTCAGCATCCTCCCACCTCAGAGTTCGACGACCTTCTTGCCGCGTTCCTGGGGAATTATCTTCAGCTTTGCCCCTTTGAATTCCCGTCTGAGTCCCTGCCCCTCCAGCAGTCTGTCGAGGAACACTGCCAGTGCTGCAACTTCACTGTGGGGCTGGTTTCCAACACCCACGTTGTAGTCCGCCATCCTGTACACCTCACCCGGAACCTTCTCCGCCCCAACGACCACCAGGATGTCCCTTCCGCTTTTCAGCTCCGACTTTATGCGTGGGAGGGCCTCGTCCACATGGATCCCGTACATGGTTAGGTGAACTATGACACCCCCTTTCTCCTTCCAGTCCCTCAATATCCTCCTCCACGAGGGATCGAATTCTATCTCAAACGGTCCGCCCCATCTGTTCACAACGTCTCTGACGCTGTCCCTGACGTGTTCATCAACGTCGGCTGCTATTGTTATTCCATCCGCCCCGAACGCTCTTGCCGTGAGCGCAACATGGGTTGTTATCCTTTTGTCCCTCTCGGGTCTGTGTCCGAGCCTCAGCACGCCTATCATCCTGTCTCACCTGCGAATATCCTCCAGTACCTCGTGAAGTTCTCACTCCAAGTCATATCCCTGTAGAACTCATACATGGTTTTTACGTTTTTCTCTATCCTATCTATGCTGTACTCCCCGAGCACCCGATTCAGGTCATCCCTGGGTGCGGAATCAAACAGGAAGAGCGCGTAAAGCCTCTCGTTGTCTTCTATGTTGTTGATAACGGTAAGCACCTTTGAACGGAGTGCGGGGTTAAGTCTCTTCATTAGGACCTTAAGAAGGCGCTCCTGAAGGTTGGCTAGGTAGTCACCGGTCACGTCGACGTGCTCGTGCACCCCCCACTTTCCAGTTGGGCTCTGCGCCACCAGCTGGTAATCCCCCTGGGTCACCATCTGGTATATCCTCGGGAAGTAAGGGGTGGCTAGATACTCGTCCCTGGATCCGATGAAGTCGTGGGCGAGGTCCACAACGTACCAGCCGTCCTCGGTGTAGAACTCCGTTATGGGCCAGATGGTGCAGTCACTGCCGTTGAAGAGCGTTACGATCCTGGCCGGAATGTTGACGGAGCGAAGCATTGCCGTCATTAGTATCTGTCCCTCGGCGTAGCTTATCCTGTCCTGCGGAAGCACGCGCTCCGGATCGACCGTTACCGTGGTGTCACCAAACGCAAAGCGCCTGCTCATCCACTTCTGGATGGCCTCCGCCGCTTCAATCTCCGATTCAGTCCCCTTAACCACTGGGAGGGCTATCTTGGCGATGCGGCTTCTGTTGAATGCCGACGTGGAGTTGTACCTCTTCATCCAGTACCCATCGACTATGTACCTGTCAGTTATCCAGTGGTACTGGAGGTTGTATGCAGTTTTTAAACTGCTCTCGTTTGCGTTCCACGGCATCCAGACGATCTTAACTAGGGTACTGCTGATCGCGTTTCTTTCCTCGCCTTTTATGGCGTAACGAAGCATTGCTGTTATGTACTCGTATCTGTACGCGTAGGGGGTTTTGACCGTGTAAACCAGGCTTAGGTTGCTCTTGGGTCCCAGGATGGGCGGCAGGTTCGGGGAGTGGACTATCTCAACGCCGTCAGGCAGGTTGAAGGTCAGATCCCTGAGTTCAATGCTCAGGTCGAGCCGGTTGACTATCTTAACGGTTACGTTGGTTTCGTTTCCGCCGTTGATGATGGCCGGCGCGTCAACGTCTATCTCGACGTCACTGGGACCGGTCGTGTTGGCCGACACCTGCACCGTGAACCCTTTGTAGAATCCCGTCCAAGTCCTGTTCAGTTCATCCAGAAGCTCCAGTGAGACCTTCAGATTGTACGTTCCAGGCTGGGAGGGGGCCTCCAGGATCCACACGAGCTCGGTCTCCTTACCGACCTTTAGCAGGTAGGGGAACTTCGGTTCCTGCAGGACCTTGAACTCATGGTTGCCAAGGATCAGGTTCGCCCCCACGAGCCCAACTTTTCCGGTGTTGTTCACGTGAACGATCAGGTGAATCGTTCCCCCCGGCGGGACGACCGTTTTGTCGATCTGGAATGTGACCTGGGCTGGCTGTTTTATCAGGCATCCCGCCGCCATCACAATTAGAATTAAGGGTACCAAGACCAAGGCCCGCCTCATAGCCATCGTCCAAAGCCTCTTAAACCAATGACGTTAATAACCTTTGGGTGGGTTCATGATAACTCTCACTACCGACTTTGGCCTTAGGGGTCCCTACGTGGGGGAGATGAAGGCCGCCATGCTGAGGCTCAACCCAGGGGCGGTGATCGTTGATGTCAGCCATTCAATAACCAGACACTCCGTTCTTGAGGGCTCCTTCGTTATGGAGCAGGTGGTCAAGTACTCGCCCCCCGGAACGGTTCACGTCGGCGTCATAGACCCGGGCGTCGGAACCGAGCGGAAGGCGGTGATCATCGAGGGCGAGCAGTGGCTGGTCGTTCCCGACAACGGACTGGCAACCCTTCCCCTCAAGCACATAAACGCCCGGCGGGCCTGGGAGATAGACTTCGAGAGGATAAGGAGCTTCACAGGCTGGAGGATAAGCTCCACGTTTCATGGCAGGGACGTTTTTGGGCCAGCCGGGGCACTGCTCGAGAGGGGAGTCTCCCCGGAGACCTTCGCCCATGAAATTCCCCTCGAGTCCCTGATCAAGCTCGATATCGAG
>JAMONK010000193.1 GCA_027065835.1 Thermococcus sp.
ATACACCTTCCTCGCGATCAACATAACGTTCAACCTGCTTGGAAGCCTCTCGCTGCACCGCTTCCCCGACGTCTACACCAGACTCCACGGGGCCACGAAGTGCACCACCTTTGGAACGATATTCGCGGTTCTGGCCGTCGTTACTCACGCCCTCAACCAGCTCCACATCACGGGAGATCCCAAATACCTCGGAATGGCCCTCCACAGCCTCGTGGCACTGGTCGCACTTCTCCTAACGAACCCGGTGGGGGCCCATGCCATAGCCAAAGCGGCCCACCTCAGCGGATACAAACCTGCCAGGGCCGTCATAGATGCCTACGAGAAAAAGCTGAAGGAGAGGGGGGAGGAAAGGTGAACGTTCTGGGCATGGACGCCCTGATTCAGTTCGGCATACTCTTCGGGGTTCTCATAAGCGCCTACCTCACGATAACCTTCAGGGATCTGCTGAGTGCCGCAATAGCCTCCGCCGCCATGAGCCTTCTCCTGAGCATGGAGTTCTACATGCTCCACGCGCCCGACGTGGCGATAGCGGAAGCGGCAGTCGGGGCGGGAATCGTGACGGCGGTCGTGGTTTACGGAATAGCCAAAACCGAGAGATGGGAGCGTGAGGCACCATGAAGAGGACTTTTGGAGCTCTGGCCCTGCTCTTTATATTCGGGACCCTGTTGGTCGTCGCAAGCCCCCAGCACGGCCTGAAGTTCGGGCTCGGCGGGAACAACTGGAAGAACTATCGCTACACGGACCAGTACTACATAGACCACGGGGTGCAGGAGGTCGGAGGAATGAACATCGTCACCGATATAGTGTTCGATTACCGTGGCTACGATACGATAGGAGAGGCGACCGTCCTCTTCACCGCCATAGCTGGAGCCGTTGCACTGCTCCGGCCCTGGAGGAGGGATGAGGAATGAGCGACATGGGGCTCATAGTGAAAACAACTGCCAGGGCCACCATACCTCTTATAGGTATATTCGGCTCCTACATCGTCGCCCACGGACACCTAACCCCTGGAGGAGGTTTCCAAGGTGGAGCGACGATAGCGGGGGCAGGTATTCTCTTCCTGCTGGCCTTCGGCCTGAACGAGATGAGAAAGCACTACAACCACCACGTCTACTCCTCCCTCGAAGGATTGGGTGGTCTCGCTTTCCTGGGAGTCTCAATGCTCGGATTCAGCGTGGCGTTCTTCTACAACAAACTCTGGCACAGCGGACCGTTCTTCAACGGGAAACCCGGAACCCTGCTTTCAGCGGGATACCTTCCGATAATGAACCTCGCGGTGGGACTGAAAGTTTTCACCGGGCTGGTAAGCGCGATGGCGGCAATAGCACTTTACAGGAGGTGGAGAGAGTGATCCCCTTTCAGTTCATAACGGCGTTCCTCCTCATCTTCATGGGGGTGTACGCGTTCCTCTACAAGAGGAACCTCCTCAAATTGATACTTGCCCTGGACGTGATAGACTCCGGAATCCACCTGCTCCTAATAAGCTTCGGGTACCGCCTTGAGAACAACGTCCTCCCAACGGCACCAATATACACGGGCTACGAAACGGTCAAGGCGCCCATGGTTGGCCCCCTGCCCCAGGCCCTCGTGCTCACGAGCATAGTCATCGGGGTGTGCGTTCTCTCCCTGGCGGTTGCACTCACGATAAACGCCTACAGACACTACGGAAGCCTGGATGTTAACAAGCTGAGGAGGTTGAGAGGATGAACGTCCTTCCGTTCGTGATAATCATCCCCCTCCTGGGAGTGTTCTCGCTGCCCCTGGTGGGACTGGTCGGAAAAAAGGCCAGGGAAGCCTGGGCACTCCTCATCAGCGGTGCCACCCTAGGGGTGACCTCAAAGCTCCTCTACAACGTGTGGAGCACAAAAGAAACGCTGGTCTACACCCTAGGTGCAAAGAGCCCGATGGGACAGGGAGTGGGATTTCCTGTGAGGATCGTCTGGGAGGTCGACCTCCTGAGCGCTATAATGGCCTTCACGATAGCCTTCGTGGCGTTCTTGGCCGTGGCCTACTCCATAGAGTACATGAGGCACGATACTGGGCTTGAGAAGTACTACGTTCTCATCCTCGTCCTGGAGCTCGGGATGCTGGGCATAGTCCTGACCGGGGACATCTTCAACTTCTACGTGTTCCTGGAGATAATGAGCATAGCAAGCTACGCACTCGTCGCCTTCAGAAACGACACGTGGGAGGGCATTGAGGCCGGCATAAAATACATGTTCGTGGGCTCCCTGGCAAGCTCTTTCATCCTGCTGGGAATAGCCCTCCTGTACGGACAGTACGGAACGCTTACCATGGCCTACCTGGCTGAGAAGATGGCGGCCAACTTCACACTAACAGCGAAGATAGCCCTTGCGTTCCTCATCGGGGGGCTGCTCTTCAAGAGTGGTGCGGTTCCGGTCCACATGTGGCTCGCCGATGCCCATCCCGCCGCCCCAAGTTCAATCAGTGCTATGCTCTCGGGTCTCGTCATAAAAGCGGGCGGCGTCTACGTGATAGCCAGGATAGCCTTCAGCGTCTTTGGAATGGCCGTGAACCTGAGAACCCTCGGATGGGTGATAATCTTCTTCGCGTGCCTCACCCTCATAGTCGGCAACGCCATGGCCGTGGTTCAAACGGACATGAAAAGGCTCCTGGCCTTCTCCTCGGTTGGCCAGATAGGGTACATCCTCCTGGGCCTGGGTATAGGTCTGGCCGCCTACGGTACGAAGGTCGGCGAGATAGCCACGGCGGGGGCGATATACCACACGGTCAACCATGCAATCATGAAGGCCCTCCTCTTCATGGTCGCCGGTGCGGTCCTTCACGAGCTCGGCACCAAAGACCTCAACGAACTCAGCGGTCTGGCGAAGACCATGCCCAAGACCACCTTCGCGTTCATAGTGGGAGCGGCGGCCATAATAGGCTTACCCCCCCTCAACGGCTTCGCGAGCAAGTGGCTCCTCTACGAGAGCTCGGCCCTCTTCAACCCGTTCCTCGGTGCCATAGCCATAATCGGCACGGCGTTCTGTACAGCCGCTTACATCCGCGTTCTATACACTTTCCTCGGAAGACCCAGCGAGAGGGTGATGAAAGCGAAAGAACCTGGAATGGCCATGCTGCTGCCGATGTTCATCCTCGTGGGGGCGATAATCCTAATGGGGCTCTTCCCATGGCAGATAAGCAAGGGGGTCATGATCCCAGCGGCATCGATGCTCGCGAACATAAAGGGATACGTTCTGGCCGTCATGGGGGGTGTCTGAAGTGTTTGGATACTGGGACGCTCTCTACTTCGTTTACGTCTTCATCATAGGCCTCATAATAGCGTACCTCCTCATGAAGTGGGCCGAGAGGGCCAGCAGTGGAACGAGAAGAGAGGGCGAGGGCGCAAAGATATTCCTGAGCGGTGAGGACCAGGACAGGGTGATCCCCGATTTCGAGCACTTCAGGGGCTACTTTACGGGGAGACACGTAATGTGGGGCCTCATCAGAGGAATCAACAGGATGTTCATAGCCTTCAGAAGGGAGCACACTGGGCTGCTTGGTGATTACGTGAGCTACCTGCTGATAACTATAGCGCTCGTTCTGGGGGCGCTGATAATATGGGGTTGAGGGGGGAGTGACATGAGCATCAGAGTACAGACCGGGGAAAATGGACCAGAACCTTCCGAACGCGAGAAACTTGAAAGGGAGATATCAAAGCTCTGCAGGTACATAGGGCGGTCACCGTGGGTCTTCCACGTCAACAGCGGCTCGTGCAACGGATGCGACATCGAGATCATAGCGGCCCTGACGCCCAGGTACGACGCGGAGCGCTTCGGTGTGAAGCTCGTCGGAACGCCGAGGCACGCGGACGTTCTCCTGGTCACGGGGCCCGTAACCAACCAGAGCCTTGAACGTGTGAAGCTCGTCTACGAGCAGACACCGGACCCAAAGGTCGTCGTGGCGGTGGGGGCCTGCCCAACCGGCGGGAGCGTGTTCTTCGAGAGTCCGTTCACCAACGCACCGCTGGACAAGCACATACCGGTGGACGTCTTCGTACCCGGCTGCCCGCCCAGGCCGGAAGCGATACTCTACGGCGTCGTGCTCGGTCTGCAGAAGCTGATAGAGAAGATTGAGGGTAAGGAGGGGAGCAAAGAATGAACGTTGAAGAGTTCGTTAAAGCCTTTGGCGGGAGGTTCCCCGAGGCAGAGGTAAGGGTGAGCGAGAACAAGCAACCCCATCCGAAGAGGCGCGTCTGGGTCGAGATAGACAGGGAAAAGTTCCACGACGCCATGAAGTTCATCAAGGAACTCGACCCGAAGGCCCAGTTCTCCATCATAATAGCCAGGGACGCTGGAGAAACGCTCGAGGCAAAGTACCACATGGAGCTTTTCTGGGAGGAGGGGGAAAGCCTGTCGCTGGTCATAGGCACGAGCGTTCCCAAGGAGAACCCCAAGCTCCCGACTGTCACGGACGTGTTCCCGAGTGCCCTGCCCTACGAGAGGGAGGTTCAGGAGTTTCTGGGATTATTCTTTGACGGAATCCCGGATCCAAGGAGGCTCTTCCTGCCCGATGACTTCCCTGAGGGCGTCTATCCGCTGAGGCTCGACGACACAGGAATCAAGCCCGAGATGGTGAAGAACGCGGGCCACCCGTACAGGATAGGGGGTGCAAAGAAATGAGGCCAGTTCAACAGGTTCACATTCACTCCGCGCCCTTCGGGCGCATTTCACGGGTGAACAGGAGCAGAGAAGGCCGTAAAGAGGCAGCGATTAAAGAAAAAGCGAGTTGGATGGATAATAACTTTCCGCGAGCGCTTCGTGGGAAGCGAAGGGCTCTGGGGGGTGCAAAGAAATGACCGGAAAGCTTGAATACTGGGTCAAGGTCCCCGTGGGACCCATTCACCCGGCGTTGGAGGAGCCCGAGAAGTTCATCATCACTATCGACGGGGAGAGGATAATCAACGTTGATGTAAAGCTCGGATACAACCTCAGGGGGATAGAATGGATAGCGATGAGGCGGAACTACATTCAGATACTTTATCTGGCGGAGAGGATGTGCGGCATCTGCTCATTCTCCCACAACCACACCTACTCCAGGGCAGTTGAGGAGATGGCCGGGATAGAGGTGCCGGAGAGGGCCGAGTACATCCGCGTGATAGTCGGTGAGCTTGAGAGGATTCACTCCCACCTGCTGAACCTGGGGGTTGTTGGGCACGCAATAGGCTACGACACCGTTTTGCACCTCAGCTGGCTGGCGAGGGAGCGTGTCATGGACATCCTTGAGGCCATGGGCGGGAACAGGGTGAACTACGCGGTAAACATGATAGGCGGGGTCAGAAGGGATATCGAGGAGAAGCACGTTCGGGCGATAACCGACATGATAGAGTACTACCGTGAGGAGGTCATGCCGAAGATAGAGGAGGTCTTCCTGTACGATCCCACGGTGGAAGCACGCCTCAGGGATTCCGGAGTCATCCCGAAGAGGATAGCGGTGGAGTACAGTGCCCAGGGACCGACCGCAAGGGGAAGCGGCGTCAAAAAGGACGTACGCTACAATGAAAGGCTTGGGGTTTATCCGGATCTGGGCGTGAAGCCGATAACCCCTAAGGAATTCACGGGGATAGTCAAGGGAGACGTCTTCGACAGGATGGTGGTTCGCGTTGGCGAGGTCTGGCAGAGTATGGAGCTTATCGAGAGGGCCATCGACCAGATGCCCGAGGGTAAGATAAAGGCCGTCCCCAAGGACAACGCCCTGCTCTTCCAGCTCAAGAAGGCGGAGGGAGAGGGAATCGGAAGGTACGAGGCCCCAAGGGGGGAGCTGATACACTACGTGATGGCGGAGAAAGGACGGGACGGGCCGGCGAGATGGAAGATGAGGGAACCAACATTCCCGAACCTCTTCGCAATAGCCAGGGCACTGGTCGGCGAGCAGGTGGCGGACGTTCCGGTTGCCATAGCCTCCATAGACCCCTGCCTGAGCTGTACCGACAGGGTTGCCGTGGTGGATGCAAACACTGGAAAGAAGACCGTTCTTACCGAAAAGGACCTCCTCAAGCTCTCAATTGAAAAAACAAAAGACCTCAACCCGAAAATCAGGGGAAAACCAGAGGTCGTTGGAATCGGTTGTCCGCGGGGTGATGTTCTATGAACCTGTTGTACACCACACTCGGCTTCATCGGGATTTACCTGTACGTCTCATTCGCTTCACTGCTTTGGGAGGGAATAGACAGAAAGCTAGTGGCCCGAATGCAGAGGAGGATGGGCCCACCGTTGCTCCAGCCGTTCTACGACTTCCTGAAGATGGTGAGCAAGGAATCAATAATACCCAGGGACTCGAACAAACTCTTTGAGCTTGCCCCGGTTTTTGCCCTGGCGGCTGCGATAGCGCTCCTAGCTTACACGCCGCTGGGGTTCGGACCGCTCTTCGGAACCAGAGGGGACATAATACTCTTCATATACCTCCTGACCCTCATAGGTTTCATCAGGGTCCTCGGGGCCGCGAGCTCCGGCTCTCCGTACGCCCAGATCGGAGCCCAGAGGGAGATGATAATCCTCGTTTCCAGAGAGGCACCCATGATGCTGGGAATATTCACGATCATGTGGCGCATACGGGACCTCGGGGTCAGCAAACCCTTCAGCCTCAGGGCCCTATACGAACACAACATATGGGAGATAGGGACGCCCATGAGCATCATAGGGGCCCTCATACTCCTGTTCGTCTTCATGGCATGGCTCGCCAGTGAGATAGAGGTGGGGTTCTTTGACATTCCAGAAGCCGAGACCGAGCTCGCAGAGGGAACGATGGCAGAGTACAGCGGAAGACACCTAGCCCTCTTTGAGCTGGCCAATGCCATAAAGGCCTTCGTGAGCGCCAGCCTCGTCGTGGCGGTGTTCTTCCCGTGGGGGGTGTCAGGCTATCTCGGCCTCACCGGACTTCCCGCGGTAATCGCTGACCTGCTCTTCCACACGCTCAAAGTCTTCGCGGTGCTCTTCGTGAGCATGAGCATCTTCAGGGCGGTGAGCGGAAGGCTCAGGATAACCCAGGCGGTCAACATGTTCTGGACAAGGCTCCTACCGGCCAGCATAGTCGGGGCACTGCTGCTGGTGATAGACACCCTGGGGGTGATAGCATGAAGGTTCCACCGACCCTCTCAACGGTGCTCGGCAACCTCTTCAAGAAGCCGGCGACGAACCCGTTCCCGAAGAGCGAACCCGTGCCGGTTCCGGAGGGATTCAGGGGCAAACTGGTCTACGACGTCAACAAGTGCGTCGGCTGCAGGCTCTGCGTCATGGTCTGCCCGGCAGGGGTCATAGAGTACGTTCCGGAGGTCAGGAAGGTCACCTTCTGGCTCGGAAGGTGCGTCTTCTGCCAGCAGTGCGTCGATGTCTGCCCGGTAAAGGCCCTGGAGATGAGCGACGAGTTCCTGCTGGCGACGACGGACAAGTACGACGACAACCTCCGCTGGTTCAAGGAGGACGAAATAGAGGAGCTCAAGAAGAAGCTGGAGGAGCAGAAGAAGGCCAAAGAAGCCGCAAAGAAAAGCACTGAGAAGGAAAAATGACGGAATTTCATTTTACGTTCTCTTCTCCCTTTGTACCCTGAGTCTTCTGTGCC
>JAMONK010000194.1 GCA_027065835.1 Thermococcus sp.
TCTTCAGCTCGTTGAGCAGCTCAAGTATCTGAGCCTGAACCGTAACGTCCAACGCCGTCGTTGGCTCATCCGCTATGAGGAGGCGGGGGTTGTTGGCTATTCCCGCGCCTATGACAACACGCTGCTTCATTCCTCCACTCAGCTCGTGGGGGTAGTTCTTTACCCTGCTTTCCGGGTCCGGAAGCATGACCTCACGAAGAACGTTAACCGCTTTGGCAATGCCCTCCTTGATGTTCTTCACCTTGTTGTGAACCTCCATGGCCTCCCCAACCTGGTAACCAACGGTGTAGAGGGGATCAAGTGAGGAGTGGGGATCCTGGAATATGTAGGCTATTTCGTTTCCCCGGATCTCCCTTATCCCCTCCTCGTTGATCTTGAGGAGGTCAACCGTCGAGCCGTCCGCTTTGTGGTAGACAACCTGCCCGTTCACTATCCTGCCCGGGCTCTCTATAAGGCGGGTTATCGCCCTTGAGGTCACGCTCTTTCCACAGCCGGTTTCACCCACGAGGGCGAGGGTTTCACCCCGGTATATATCAAAGGACACGTCCTCTATTGCCTTGACTATGCCGGCGTAGGTGTAGAAGTACACGCTGAGGTTTTTGATCTCAACCAGGGGTTCAGGCATTGCTCTCACCACCCGCGGCACCTTTCTTCTTTACCTTAAACTCCATGCTGCGCCTCGTCCTCGGATCGAGGATGTCCCTGAGGCCATCACCGAGGAGGTTCCACCCCAGCACCACGGTGACTATGACGATACCCGGGAACGCCACGAGCCACCACGCCTGCGGGAAGTACTGGGCGCCCTGGTTGATCAGGTTACCCCAGTCCGGGATTGGTGGGACCGCTCCCAGCCCCAGGAAGCTCAGGCCAGCCTCCGTCAGGATCACTCCGCCGAAGTCCATAGTTATCATGACCAGTATCGGCCCGATTATATTGGGCAGTATGTGCTTGAACATTATCGTCCTGGAGGGCAGACCTATGGCCCTGGCGGCCTCAACGTACAGGTTCTCCCTCTCCGTCAGCGTTGAACCGCGGGTTATTCTTGTGTACCCCGGCCACCAGACGATTATAAGGGCGACGAAGACCGCCAGCAGCTTTCCAAGGTTGTTAACATCCCTCGGTTGCAGTGCGAACAGTTTGAGGACCAGGGTCTGAGCGAAGGCATGGTAATTCAGGAAGTTCTGAATTCTCCCGGGTAGGACAGCCGATAGTGCAATGGCCAGTATCAAGCCGGGGAATGCCAGGAACATGTCCGTTATACGCATTATTGTCTCATCGACAGCACCGCCGTGGTAGCCTGCTATCAGGCCCAGCATTATACCGAACGTCGGTCCTATCATGATTATGAATACGTCCAGCACCAGGGCGGTTCTGGCCCCCGCCAGGAGGACGCTCAGGAGGTCCCTACCGAAGAGGTCCGAGCCGATCGAGTAGTGCACGGTTGTGGTGTAGTGTATAACGTGCCAGTTCTTGACCATGGTGACGTTCAGGAAAACGTTCGTGCCCGGAGGAGCGAGTTTTGACGTGGAGTTGTACATGACCGGGAAGAAGTCGTAGGGCCAGGACGCGAGGTACGGTCCCACGATGCCGAAGAAGATGTACACCACGACTATTACCAGGCCCAGAAGCGCTGGAGGGGACCGGTTAAGGGCGTAGGCCATCAGTTTCCATTCCTGTATTTTGGACTGGTTTCTCCTCCTCCAGTCTTTCTTGAACAGATTTATAAACACGGCCAAACCGTCTATGAGCTTGTCGCTTATCCGGTCAAGTATGGACATCTCGTACTCTTCCCTCTCCTCGTACGATTCTTTCGGTTCCTTTGTGCCGTCTCCCATTTGAACCACCTCAGAACCTCACCCTTGGGTCAACCAGCGCGTAGAGTATGTCCGCCACCAGATTGGCCGTTACGAAGACTATGGCGTACAGGAAGGTAACACCGATAAGCGCGGGGAAGTCCAGGTACATCACCGACTGAAGGGCGTAGAGACCTATCCCCGGGAGGTTGAATATCGTCTCGGTTATCGGGGTCCCAGCGAGCAGTCCTCCGAACTGGAGGGCCAGGATAGTTATAACGGGAACCAGGGCGTTTTTGAGGACGTGCCTGTAGAGTCTGCCCTTCGGGACACCCTTCGCCTTGAGGAAGAGGGTACTGTCCCTGCTGTACGCTTCCAGGAACGAGTTTCTTGTGAACCTCATCAGAACCCCCGCGGCCGCTATTCCAAGGGTGAAACCTGGAAGCCAGAAACGCCTGACCTGCTCCGCAAAGTTCCCCCAGTTGAGGGTTATGATCGAGTCTATGACAGGTATGTGGGTTATCTGATGGTGGGGAGCAGGTGGTATTCCCGCGAGCGTCGTTAGATTCCAATGGATGAAGAAAACCCATATGAACAGGTACGCCATGACGTAGATTGGCGTTGATATGAAGATCAGGGCCAGTATCCTGAGGACCATGTCCGTTATCGAGTTACGCTTGAGCGCCGAGATTATACCCAAGGGGAGCCCTATGAGGACCACGAAGAAGAAAGCGAACAGTGCCAGCTGGAACGTCACTATAAAGCGGTTACCGATGTTGGTGAACACCGGCACCTGATTCAGGGGGTCAAGAAGGCTGTTCGTGAAAAGGCCCTTGATCAGAAACAGGTACTGGTCGTACCAAGGCTGATTTAAGTGATACTCCGCTTTTATGAGTTCCACAGCGGATTGAGTGGCCTTTTCGCCCCCCGCCCACGCCCTCACCGGGTTAGCGGGAATGACGTACGCGATTATAAAAACTATGAAGGTAACTCCTATTAACGTAGGAATAAAGGTGAGACCCCTTCTTACCAAGAACTTTCCCAAGCCCGCCATTTATATCCCCCTTTCACGTTTTTGGTGTTAATGGCAATCACAAACACGATAAAAACATGAAAAAAAGAAAGATCAGCCACCTATAACCTTGTAGTTCAGGCTGTCGAACACGACCGCGCTCTGCAGGAAGGGTCCGATGTAGTCGTCCGGGTCAAGGAAGTCCGGTGCCCACCCAACGATGTACACCTGGAAATCGCCACTGCCGGTCTTGGACAGGAGCGTCGGCCAGGATAGCGGCGTTACCGATACCTTGAAGCCGAGCTGTCCCCAGCTGTTCTGGAGCAGCGATGCCAGCTGCTGGCGCTGGGTGTTTCCGCTGTTGTAGTAGATGGTTATGGTGTACTTCGTCGGGTCTATTCCAGACTTCTTGAGGAGGTTGAGGGCGTTCTGCAGGTTGTACGAGTATTTGGTCATGTTGTACTCGGTGTAGCCAAGCCAGTCAATCGGTATTGGACCGTAGTTCGGAACCATGTAGCCGTTGTAAACCGACTTGTACACCTGCTGGTATGGAACGGCCCAGGCAAGTGCCTGTCTGACAAATTCGTTGTTCATCGGCTCCTTCTGGGCGTTAAGAACTATGAAGACCATGTCCGGAGTGATGAAGGACTCGATCTTCGACTTGAATCCCTGAAGCTGGAGGTTCTCAACGGCGTTAAGCCTCGTCAGAGGAACGGCAGCGATATCCGCCGTACCCTTCTTGAAAAGGCTTATACGCGTGTTGGCATCGTTGGAGAGTATGTAGATGACCGTCTTGGTCGTCACCAAGTTCGGGTTCTTCTGCTCGATCTGGCTCCACATGGTGGCGTTCCAGTAGTGTGGGTTCCTCTGGAGAACCAGGTAGCTGTTCTGCTTTGCCTCTTTGATGTAGAACGGGCCGGTGAAAACGCCTATCATGTTGTCCTGCAGCATCTTGTGTATCGGGTCGTTGGAGCCTTTCTGGACGTAGTTGTTCCATGCATCCGGCTTCTTACCCCAGTCGGCCGCCTTCATGGCCGCGTCGTACTTGTCGCCGAGCATGTACTTGGCCGGGATGACCATGAGGTACGGGTCGGCCAGTACGCTGAGGATACCTCCGTACGGGTGCGGGAGGACGAGCTTGTAGACACCTGCGGTCTGTCCGCTGTACCCGAAGAAGCTGAGGAGGTCCTGCATGGACGTTACATCCTTGGTCTTACCGTTGAAGTCGGCGATAACGCCGCCGTTCTTAAGAACCTGCTCGAACTCCTGGTCGCTCATTGCGTAGCTGGCGCTCAGGTTGGTGTACGTGCTCAGCATCCAGCTGACGGAATAGCCGCCCCTGAGAACGCGCCAGAACTCGAACTCAACGTCGGTGGCGTTAACCGGATAAAGGGTGCCCGTCTTCGGGTCGTATGCCTTGACACCTCCCCTTATGACGAAGTACCAGACGGTTCCGTCCTTGTTGTGCGCCCACGCAACGGCCAGATCAGGTGAAATCTTGGTGGTCTCGTTCTTCCAGTAGGTAACCAGTGAATCGCCGACGTTGTGGTAGATTTCCCATCCAAAGGTCTCGTAGTCAAACGCCGGGTCAAAGGACCTCGGCCATCCAATGGTGGTGATGGACATGACACCAGGCTGGTTGTTGTAGCTTCCGATACCCGTGCTGACGGTCGGAGCGTTCTTGTCCTCCATAACGAGGTCCCAGCGCGGGGCGAGAACCGGGTTGTAGTACCAGTTGTGGACCCAGTTCCATGAAACACGGGCAGCTTTGTTGTCACCCAGGATAATCTCCGGGAGTTCTCTGTTGGCGAGGACCTCAAGGGCGTTGTAAAGTCCGGCCCTAACGTTGGGGTCGGTCACTTTCCTTGCAACCTGAATCAAGGCATCCATATCGGGGTCGCGGAGGAACGCCGGGTTTATTTCACCGAATCCCTGGGACTCGTTCATAAGCTGTTTGATGGTCTTGGTATTTGCAGTGTCCTCTTTGTAGGAGACTATTATAACAGGCTTGTTGGGAAGGCTTCCGACCTTGGCACCAGTTCCCTCGGGACCAACCACAACAACGTAGTGCTCCGTCCCGATAACGCGGGCCGCCGAAAGGTGAGATTCGATATACTTAACCGCCTCGGACGGCGAGGCCGTGGTTGTGGTGCTGGGGCTTGAAGTCGCACTTGCGGTGCTAGAACTAGAGCTTGTCGTTGAGGGGGTTGTTGTAGTCCCACCCCCACCGATACAGCCACTGGCAACTACGGCAAGGGCCATAAGGCCCACCAAAAACAGGGCTCCTAAAACACGTTTGTTCATATAACCCCACCCCTAACAGTTAATGGGCATTGAAATCTTAGATACATCAATAATAAGCATTTCGGTTCAATGAGCTATGAACGTTCATCTATGTACAAATAATAGACGTTTAAATCCACGAACCGTGCACGTCAGATACATCCGACCACCAAAAGGCAATAGATAGGCTCAGTGGAGAGATTCAAGGAAAACCGATGATACCCCAAAATCCAGTGGATGCCCTACTAAAAGAACACCTGACCTGGTTAAGCCCCGACAGGTGGAAACCCCGCTCCAAGGAGGGACACATGAAGTTCTCAGACACTCCTCCAGTTGGCATGGAGTTGGCCCTATCCAAGACGGGAGAGGTGTCAGAACCGTCTGCGAAAAGCTTAAATGAGATAGGCCGCTAAATAGAAATGTAAAGGCTTTCCCGGGTGATGAAAAATGGTCAGGTCGTATGTTTTGTTAACAGTTGAGATTGGAAAGGTCGAGAGCGTCATAGAGGCGCTCAAGCAGATCCCCGGCGTTACCAAGGCCGACGCCGTTACGGGCCCGTACGATGCAATCGTCCACATAGAGGCCAACGACCTTGGGGAACTCACCAGGAAGATACTCCACGATATACACAACATCGACGGTGTTATCGATACAACGACCGCTATAGTCGTTGAAATGGAAGAAGAGTGAGCTACCTCTTTTTCCTCTTGGATTTGGGTTTCTTGGCCTTAGCCCTGGCGTTTCTGATCTCTTTGATCTTCTGAGATATCATCTTAAGGCTCTTGGTTTTTGGGTGCCTGCTCTCCACTCGAAGCATCCCGCGGGTTCGGTACTCCTCCTCGAGACCCGCGAGTCGGGGATTCAACTTCGTGGGGTCTGATTCCAGGATTTTCATTCCAAGGCTCTCCGCCGCCTCGACGATCTCGGACAGCTTGGGCCCATTAAGAGATGCTCCCCTGCTCACAGCCCGCCCATAGCGCCGGCTGAGCCTTGAATCGAGCTCATTGGGCCATATCACGAACTTCTTCATCTCCTCCACCTAAAAGATTTAAAAGTCGGGTGGTTAAAAACCCTTTTGGTGAGTGCCTTGGACGTATCCTCATTCGGGACTTATCTCCTTGGAAAGGCCAGAAGGGGAGATGTAATCATCCTGGAGTACCCCCCAACTTATTCCCTGGAGCGTTTCTCATGGGGTTTTCTGATTCCCGCTCTGATGGACCGTGGGAAGGTCGTCGTTGTGGACTTCTTCGGGATCGGAGACATAACCTTCAGGAGCTACGTCCGCGGTATAGGTGGAGGGGAGTACTCCAAGATCCTGGAACTGATAAAGGAGCTCAAGGTAATCAAGGTGGGGCCCGGCGGAGGAAGCTACGGCGAGATAATAGATGAAATCGTCCCGACATACGAGCCTCAGAGCGCCCTCAAAAGCTACCACGGCGTCATAAACAGACTCGTGAACTCACCGACCAAGCCGGACTACATGGTGACGTTCGGCCTGGCCATGTACCTGCATTTTGGAGGGGAGGGAGCCATCAGATCACTCCTGGCAGGGCTGAGCACGCTGCCCGTGGAGGACTGGGCATGGGTGCACCTTGTAAACCGGGAGACACTGCCGAAGGAAAAGATAGCGATCATTGAAGAGGTTTCATCTATGGTCTTCGAGCTGTCGGGTGATGGGGTCACCGTGAAAAAAGGGGGTGAGGAGCTTGCCGCTGATGGGCGAGATGGTTCTGCTGATAGACCCACGGGGAAAACGCTACCTTGTGAGGGTTGAGGAGAGGGAGTTTCACACGGACCTGGGGATTCTAAAGCTTGGGGAGCTCCTTGAGAAGGACTACGGCGAGAGCCTAACCACGCATAAGGGGAAGGAGTTCAGGATCCTGCGCCCCACCGTGAGGGACTACATCGAGAAGATGAAGCGGGGCCCACAGATAGTCCATCCCAAGGACGCCGGCCTCATCATAGCCTACGCGGGCATATCGCCAGGGGATACCGTCGTTGAGGCTGGGGTCGGCAGTGGGGCTCTGACGATATACCTGGCCAACGCTGTTGGGCCTTCCGGACGCGTCGTGAGCTACGAACTGCGCGAGGACTTTGCCAGGATCGCCCGAAGGAACATCGAGGGGATAGGCTTCGACGACAGGGTCACGATAAAGCTCAAGGACGTATACGAGGGGATCGACGAAAGCAACGTTGACCACATAGTCCTTGACCTCCCTCAGCCCGAGAACGTCCTCCCCCACGCGGTCGAAGTCCTAAAACCGGGGGGGTACTTCGTTGCGTACACCCCATGCGCCAATCAGGTCCACAGGTTCTTCCAGGCATTTTGGAAGTACAGGGAAAAGTTCTACAGACCTCAGGTAGTCGAGGTCCTAGTAAGGGAGCAGGACGTAAAGAAAGAGTGCATAAGACCTAGAACAACCATGCTGGCCCATACAGGCTACATAACGTTCCTCAGGAAGCTGTGACCTCTT
>JAMONK010000195.1 GCA_027065835.1 Thermococcus sp.
GGCCATTTACAAACATCCCCAGACCGGTGTCCACGTGATGCCCGGTAGCAGCAACCTCCAAGATGTCTTGGGAATTTCTCCGAAAAAGCTGGTTGATCTGCTTGACAGGGTGAAGCCCAAATTCGGTGTGGTGTTCGTTGATTCCCCGACGGGGATTCCCTTCGACACCCTCCCAACTTTTGAGCTGGCCAATTATCAGCTCATCGTTGTTGAAATAGAGCGTTCACCGATTTACTCTTTTGAGGTCATGGTGAAGAACGAGATAGAGAAGCTGAAGGCGCTTGGCGACCGCTACAATCTGAACATTGGGGTTATCCTTAATAAGGTTCGCGAATCGGAGGATGTCGTGGACAAGATCATTGATGCAATTGAGAACGACCTTGAGGTTCCGGTTATTGGGTGGGTACCGTTTGATAACAACGTTCCCGAGTCCATCAACGTGGGTGTTCCAATAATCAAATACCTTCCCAACAGTGACGCCGCCGTTGCGTTTAAGGAAACCGGGAAGATCCTTGAAGAGTGGATATTCGGCTGATTTTGGAGGTGTTGTTATGGAGGTCAGCTTTGAAGAACTCGTGAAGAAGGTAGCGGGCGGAGAGATAAAGCTCCACCAGGTTGAGAAGTACACGAACGGCGACAAGAAGCTCGCCACTGAAATAAGGAGGAAGGCCCTTGAGAGGAAGTTTGGGGTTAGCCTCGAGAACATTGGCCACTACTCGATAGACCCCAACCGGGTGATAGGCAAGAACATTGAGAACATGATAGGCGTCGTCCAGATACCGATGGGCGTCGCTGGACCGCTCAGGATCAACGGCGAGTACGCGAAGGGAGAGTTCTACATCCCACTCGCAACCACAGAGGGAGCGCTCGTTGCGAGCGTCAACCGCGGCTGTTCCACCCTCACCGCCGCGGGGGGCGTCAAGACGACCATAATTGGCGACAAGATGACCCGTGCGCCGCTCCTCAAGTGCCCCGACGCGAGGAGGGCGAGGGAAGTTGCCGAGTGGGTTAAGGCCAACATCGACTACTTCCAGGAGAAGGCGGTCAGCAGGGTCACCAGACACGGGAAGCTGAGGGACGTTAAGCCCTACATCGTTGGCAACAACCTCTACCTGCGCTTCGAATTCGAGACCGGCGATGCCATGGGCATGAACATGGTGACGATATCGAGTGAGGAGATAATGAAGGTCATCGAGGAGCACTTTCCCGACGTGAGGTACCTCGCGCTTTCGGGCAACCTCTGTGTGGACAAGAAGCCGAACGCCATGAACTTCATCAACGGGCGCGGAAAGACCGTCATTGCCGAGGCGGTAATCCCGCGCGAGATAGTCGAGAAGAAGCTGAAAACCACGCCGGAGCTCATAGCCGAGGTGAACTACCGTAAGAACCTCGTGGGTTCCGCCCAGGCCGGAAGCTACGGCTTCAACGCCCACTTTGCCAACATAGTCGGTGCTATTTTCCTCGCCACAGGCCAGGACGAGGCGCAGATCACCGAGGGTTCGCACGGGATAACCCTAGCGGAGGTTACGCCCGAGGGCGACCTCTACGTCAGCATCACCATGCCGAGCCTTGAGATTGGAACCGTCGGCGGGGGCACGCGCGTCCCAACCCAGAGGGAAGCGCTCTCGATTATGGGCGTCGCCGGCGGTGGAGATCCGCCTGGAACCAACGCCAAGAAGTTCGCGGAGATAATAGCAGGTACCGTCCTCGCAGGGGAGCTCTCCCTTCTGGCGGCAATAGCCGCGAAGCACCTGGCAAAGGCCCACAAGGAGCTGGGACGTTAGCTCCCCTTCTTTTCTGTCCTTTTGACCTTGATGATGAAGACTTTTGCGGAAGGTTCGGGGTTCTGGATGACCTCGACGCCCTTGAGGTACAGCAGGGAGAACGGGTAGTCAAGGACGATAAAAATGGCCAGGGCCAGAGGGAGCATAAGGATTGCCGGACCAAGGTAACCCTTGATGTTTACTATGTTTACTATGCTTGAAATCAAGAGACTTCCGGCGAAGCTTATCAGAAAGTTCAGCAGGGAGCGGTGTTTGTGTCTGATACCCCCGATCCCCTTTCGCCCTATGACATCGAGGAGGGCGAGGAATCCTTCTTTTTTCTTCACGCGAAACGCGAGGACGAACTCCGGGCGGGGAAGCTCTTTGAGACTCACGGGCACGTCTGACGCGGTTAGATAGAAAAGGCGACCCAGGCCATCGGTTAGCTCTATCACCATTAGAAACTTTCCGAGATCGTAGATGCCGTCTCCAGATGATGCCAGCAGGTACGGGTCCGGATCGATTAGACGGGTGAACTTCAGCCCATTTGATCTGAGTCTTCCTTCTATGAGCCTTGCACCCTCTGAAAGGATTTCGCATCTAACTCGCGCGTAGGTACACATCTTCCATCTTGTCCGGCCGGTAATCATCATCCCCGCCGCCGTTTTAAACTTCACACGAACACACCCCACTTGGGAACCGGTGGACGGATACTGCGCCGTTACCTCTTCCTCTTTTTGTAGCCCCTCCTGAACCCCTCTATGAGACCGGATA
Source organism: Thermococcus sp. (assembly GCA_027065835.1). Lineage (GTDB taxonomy): Archaea > Methanobacteriota_B > Thermococci > Thermococcales > Thermococcaceae > Thermococcus. The sequence goes on from JAMONK010000195.1 coordinate 2,538, forward strand.
GCAGCAGCACAAGCGGCAGAAAGCTGTTGATCCAATCCAGCTCGTCGTTTTTGTAGCCCAGATAGCTCAGGAGGAGAAAACCTCCCCAGAGTAGCACTTGGAGTACCGCGGAGAACTTGTCAATGTTTGCCTTTCTATGGGCGCGCCCCTCCGCGATTTCCTTGAAAACGGTTTCAAGGGCTTCTTCCTTCCCAACTTCGTATTCATAGGCTATCTTGGGCTTTTTCAGACCCTCTGCGCTCTTTGTCAGGTAAAACCACCTGTTGAGGTCGTTTTTGATTTCGATTATGTAAGCCTCCTTCGACCCCTTGAGGATGCCTTTGAAATTGGTTAGGAGGGTGTACTCGTCTGGATTCACCAGCCGGACGAAGCGGCCGAGCTTCGATTCAATGCCCTTCGCGTAGTCCCCGAGGGGTTTATCCTTAACCTCGTAGAGGTAGTATATGATTTTTACACCCCTGGCCATGCTTCCCACAAAGTGAAGTAAGAAAAGGAGGTTAAAAACTTAACCCTCAGCTCAGTTCCTGGATCTTCTTTCTTACGAGGGAGCTTACGAGCTTTCCGTCCGCCCTTCCACGGAGTTTTGCCATCGCCCTACCCATGATCATGCCCATAGCGCCCATACCCTTTGCCCTTATGACGTCGATGTTGGCCTGGATTACCTCATCGATTATGCGCTCCGTCTCCTCCTCACTGAGGAGCGTCAGCCCCTTCTCCTCGGCGATCTGCGCTGCGGTCTTCTCCGGATGCTCCGCGAGCCCCAGGAAGATCTCCTCGAAGGCTTCCTTTGCTATCTTGCCGTCGAGGTAGAGCTGAAACGCCTCCTTGATGTGTCCATCAGTTATCCTGTCGATGGGGGCCTCCTTCTTCAGTCCCTTGAGGACGACTATGAGGATCGAGGCGACCAGGGAGGGCTTTGCTCCGAGTCCTATGATCTCCTCGAACAGTTCATCACGTTCATCGTTAATAATGGTCTCCGCGAGGCTTCTGTCGATCCCGTACTCTTTAACGTAGCGCTCGACCTTTTCCTGCGGCAGCTCCGGGAGGGCGGATCTTATACGTTCCTTCTCCTCTGGGGGGAGGAATATGGACGGTATGTCCGTCTCCGGATACATCCTGGCCTTCCCCGGGAGCGGGCGCATGTACTGGGTGTTGCCGTCCGGCAGGGCCCTCCTCGTTTCCTCCGGCACCCCTTCGATGGCTTCCCTCGCGCGCTGGAGAACCTCACGGAGGGCGTTCCTTGCGGTTTCCTCCTCGGCCGCGACGAGAACAAACGCATCCTCCTCTCCGAGACCAAGTTTTTCGATAACCGCATTAACCTCTAATTCAGTAATTCCATAATTGGGTAATTCGTCAATGTGGAAGATTCCCTTCACGTACTTCTTGGCCCTGTCGGCCATCTCGGTGCCGAGTCTCCTTCCGGGCTGTATCTCCCTTCCGATCAACCCGCGGAACCCGGGGAGTTTAACGGCGAGAACCTTTCCGCCCTTCTTTACGGTGCGGGCGATTATCTTCGAGCCGGTGTTCTGGAATATCTCGGTGACGTCGTAGAACCCCTCCTCGATGTCACCCGGTTTGACCCCGCGTTCCCTCAACTCGTCCCGGATCTTCAGGAGGTTTACCTGCCTCTCAACTTCGCGTTCGACGATGAGGGGGATCATGTCGAGCTCTTGGACACCCTTAATCTCGACGCGGGCCCCTCCCTTAATCGAGACGTTCAGGTCCTGTCTGATGGTTCCGAGACCGCGCTTGACCTTCCTGGTCGCCCTCAGCGCGTCGCCTATGTACTTGGCCACGACCTTCGCCTGCTCCGGGTGGTGTATGTCTGGCGTTGTTGCTATCTCAACTAGGGGAATCCCCAGGCGGTCGAGGCGGTAGATGACCTCCTTCTCTCCCCTCTCGACGATGCGGCACGCGTCCTCCTCAAGGCATATCGTTGGGATTCCGACGCTTCCCCAGGGGGTGTCGACCCTCCCATCCATTGCAACTATCGCCGTCCTCTGAAAGCCGGAGACGTTCGAGCCGTCTATGACGATCTTACGCATGAAATGAACCTCGTCAACCGGCTTGGCGTTGAGCAGGTACGCAATCTGGAGGGAAACCTCAAGTGCCTCCATGTCCGGTCCACGGGGCGGTTCCTCATCGATGTAAACGAGGTCCGCTAGCCGGTGGTTCCCCTCGTAAATGTAGGTTCGCCCCTTCTTGAACTCTTCAAGTGCCGCCGGATCGATCTCTCCAATCTCACTCATCGTCGGGCGCAGGCGCCTCTGGAACCGGAACTCCACCCCATCGTTCAGCTCACTGGGGACTGGCGAGAACAGCTTTTTCGTGTCCAGCTGTCTGTGAATCTCAAGGCCGACCTTGAGGCCGAGCTCCCTGTAATCGAACTTCTCTGCCATCTTCATCACCTCAGGAACGTGTCAAACCTCGTGTAGGGTGTTATCTCCCCGGCGTAGTTAGTGAGCATCATTTTCCCTGCCTCATCTGGGTCGTCGGTATGGCCGAGAACCCACATGAGCTTGACGTACGCGGTCTCCGGAAGCATGTCCTCACACGGAACAACGCCGGCTTTAAGCAACCGTCTGCCGGTGGAGTAAACGTTCAGGTTAACGCGGCCGTAGATGCACTGGCTCGTCATGCAGACCGTAACCCCCTCCTCCGTGGCGCGTTTTAGAGTGTCTATAACGTAGGTGGGTACGTGACCAAGTCCCGTTCCCTCAATGACCAGTCCTTTATACCCCTCGTCAACCAGGAAGTCTATTATCCCCGGGCTCATCCCCGGAAACGCCTTGACCAGGGCGACCCTCGTTTCCATCCTGTCATCAACAACGACCTCAGATTCCCCTCTCTTTTTGTGATCTCCCCGGAGGAATTCGATCTTGCCTTCCGGCCACACCTTGGCTATGGGGACGTCGTTTATGCTCCTGAAGGCGTCCCTCCTACTGGTGTGCATCTTCCTGACTTTGGTGCCGCGGTGGGCCAGGCAGTACGTGTCGCCCGTCTCGCCGTGCATGACGACGGTGACCCCCCCAAAGTCCGCCGTTGCCATCCTCACTGAACAGGTCAGGTTCATCGCGGCATCACTGCTCGGCCTGTCGGAGCTTCTTTGTGCCCCGACGAGAACCACCGGCTTTGAAAGGTCCCTCAACATGAAGCTGAGTGCCGCGGCGGTGTAGGCAAGCGTATCGGTACCGTGGGCAATAACGACTCCGTCCTCTCCGGAGTTGAGGGCGTCTGCTACCTCATGGGCTATTCTGGCCCAGTATTCCGGTTTCATATCCTCACTCAGGATGTTCATCAGGAGCTTCGGGGTGATGTTGGCTATTTCAAAAATCTCCGGGACAGCCTTGGCGAGCTCTTCCGCTGTGAACGCCGGATGAACTGCACCGGTTTTGTAATCTATCCTGCTGGCTATCGTTCCCCCGGTTCCAAGGATCGTAACGTTTGGAAGTCCCGGCTTCTTGGGGAAAACCTCCTGGAACGAAACGGTTTCGGAAACCTTCGGTCTCTCAATTAGTTCGACACGCTTTATACCGTCTATCAATATTCCCACGTTGTATCCGTTGTCCAGTTTGATGGTCAGTGTCTCGCCCTCCGATAGTTCATACGGGCTCATCACCCTGCCCTCGTACACTGCTTCTTCCCCGTCATCGACCTTGACGATTCTAACGTAGTCCCCAACCCTGATGTTGTTCTCATCCATAAACCGCTCGACCTTTCTCATGCGACTCCCTCCGGCCATATTTAGGAGCCATTAATATAAACCTTGGCTTGAGGGGGCTCATAACTTGGGCTTTATTCTGAACCTGGGCTCCTCAATCCACTCTGATCTGCATCTGGGACATCTGCTGGGAACCTTTATCTCAGGTTTAAAAACGAACCCGCACTTTCTGCATTCCGCGGGCTTTATCAGGAGGACTTTGCCCTCCCTTTTCAGTGTCCCTTGAATTGTGCGGAGGTCTTCCAGTATTGTTTTCTTTGCCCCCCTCCCCCTGAGACCCAGTGCCAGGGTCAGCTCGCTTGGTGCGTAGTCCCCCTCCTCCAAAAGCTTTATTATGCGTGCCCTGCGAGTCATCATCGCGTGGGGTTGGGGGTGGCCATATAAAAACTTAAGGGCCGGTGAGACCATGATCCTGGAAACCGCTGAGAGGGTTCTCGATGAACATCAGCTGTGTGATCACTGCCTTGGAAGACTTTTCGCCAGACTGGGCAGGGGTACCAATGAGGAGAGGGGCAGGGCAATCAGGCTGGTGCTGGGGATGGAGCGGCAGGTTCAGGGGGCCTTCTCGATACCCGGGGGAGAAAAGTGTGAGGTTTGTGGTGGAGTATTCGATGAGCTCCCCAATATGGCCGACATCTGCCTGGAAAAAGCCCAGGGGGTTGAGTTCTCCACGTTCTGGGTGGGCTCCAGATTTCCTGCTGAAATTCTTGAGCGGGAGCGTTCTCTATGGGAGGAATACGGCATAAGTACAGCCGAGAGTATAAAGACCGAGTTTAACAGGGAACTCGGAAAGCTCCTGAGCGAGAAGCTTGGAAAGGAACCCTCGAGTAGGGGGGACCTGACCTTTATAGTCGATCCGTTTGGGAAGACCGTGGAGCTCCAAATAAAGCCGGTGTACATCTACGGTCGTTACAGAAAGCTCGTGAGGGGGATCTCACAGACGCCGTTGAAGGGATACATAGATAGCGTCGCCTCGATAATCTGCAGGCCCTTCTCACGTGAGACCGGGGGAAAATGTGTGTTCAAAGGGGCCGGCAGGGAGGACGGTGATGTCAGGATGCTCGGCAATGGAAGGCCGTTCATCCTCGAGATAAAGAACCCGCGGAGGAGGAGTGTTGACCTCGAATCC
>JAMONK010000196.1 GCA_027065835.1 Thermococcus sp.
GCAGGTTGGGGGTGAGTGGATGAATGCTCGTGTCATCGAGAGGTTCAAATTTGAGGCCGCCCACTCCGTGGCTATGGGGGGACGGGTCGAGGAGGTACACGGACACACTTTCCGTCTGGAGGTTGCTGTGGAGGGACCCCTCAGGAACGGCTACGTCATAGACTTCCTCCAGCTGAGGGCCATCGTTGAGGGAATCGTCAAAAGGCTCGACCACAGGAACCTGAATAAACTCTTCGAGAATCCAACGACGGAGAACGTGGCTCTGTGGATAGCCGAGAGGATAAGGGAGAGGCTGCCAGACGGTGTCGTGCTCCAGCGCTTGACCCTATGGGAGGGCGATGAAAACGGGGTGGAGTTCGATTTTTAAAGTCGCTGCACTCTAGCATCCTTCAAACTCTCGGTCATCGCGACCCCGTTGTGATTCGTGAGGCTCAGCTTACCCGGCAGTGAGACCTTGGTGGGCACCGCCTTCCCCTTTTCCTCCGTCGGCGACCAATCTATCAGGTCGCCTTCCTCAACCTCAAGCACCTTTATCATGCCCACTGGCCCCTCAACGATGTACTTTGCGGCCCTCTTCGGTGCGTAGAGCCGCCACTTCCCTGCGGTCCTGAAGTCCACGACCCTCCTGGAGGAATCGAGCCAGATGACGTCTATATCCCTCAGCATGAAGAAGGTGTGAATGGAAGCGTTGGCTTTTGTCTCGGCGGGCAGGATGAAAACAAGGGCATAATTTACGTTCCTGACGAGCATCAGCCCTTTGAAGCGTCTGAAGAAGGTGTCGGCCATTTTGACGGGCCCGTGCCAGGTCCTGTTCTTGGTCTCGTTGGTCAGCATGGGAGCACCTACGTCTCCGGATTGATAAGGTTTTTGGGAAAAGAAAAGGTCAGGACTCGCCGTCCCTGATCCTGGCCCCTATCTCAAAGCCCCTGTGCAGGGCCTTGAGGTTGAGCTCTTCGGTCCCCTTCGGGACGGCGTCGAGAACGGCCCGCTCTATCGCCTCCCTTCCGACTATCCCAGTTGCTTCCACCAGGAGTCCAAGGGTGAGTATGTTCATGGTCAGACTCAGACCGGTGGTCTGCTCCGCGAGCTCGGTCAGGGGAAGGGCGTAGACCTTCAGGCTCTTTTCAGCCGCCGTGTCCCTGGAGGGTACGAGCTCTTCCTCCACTACAACCGTGCCCCCTTTCCTCATGGAGTGGATGTACTTGTTGTAGGCCTCCTGGGAGAAGAGAACCGCGTAGTCCGGGGCCATGACCTTCGGGTAGTCTATTGGCTCGTCGCTTATCACAACCCCGGCCATGCTCGCACCACCCCTAGATTCTGGGCCGTAGGCTTGGGTCTGCACGGCGTAGAGGTCTTCGTAGACCGCTGCGGCTCTTCCAAGGATGACCCCGGCCAGTATGACTCCCTGACCACCGAATCCGCTGAAAAGGACCTCTTTCCTCATTCCTCCCACCCCATAGCCTTCTTTGCGCGCTTTATATACTCGCGGTACGCCTTGATCAGCCCGGGCCTGTCCCTGTCGACGAACTCGCCGATGACGACCTTACCCTCAAGCTCCTCTGGAGGCATCTTCTTCGCCTTATTGAGGGGTACGGTTATCCTCTGGTACCAGCGCAGAAGCTCCGGTGCGGTCTTCATCCTGTTCCTCCTTCCAAAGCTCACCGGGCAGGGACTGAGGAACTCAACGAGGGTAAAGCCCTCTTTCTGGAGGGCCTTCTTGATACTGTTGATGCCCTGTATGTAGTTGAAGACACTCCACCTGGCCACGTAGTTCGCCCCGGCCGCAACCGCCAGGCCGGCTATGTCGAAGGGGTTCTCGAACTGGCCGTACGGAGCGGTGGTTCCCTTAAGTCCTCTGAGGGTTGTTGGTGCGACCTGGCCGCCGGTCATTCCGTAGGTGAAGTTGTTGATGAGGATCACGGTAACGTCCAGGTTTCTCCTGATGGCGTGGATGAAGTGGTTGCCGCCTATTGCGGATGTGTCGCCGTCACCCATGAAGGCGATTATCTTGAGGTCCGGATTGGCTAGTTTTATGCCTGTGGCGAAGGCCAGGGCCCTCCCGTGGGTCGTGTGCAGGCCGTCGAAGTTGACGTAGCCCGGGACACGGGAGGAACAGCCTATCCCACTGACCCAGACTATCTCGTCGGGGTTCATGCCGAGGTCATCTATCGCACGGAGGGTGTACTGGAGTGCAGAGCCTATCCCACAGCCCGGACAGAATATCGTCGGCAGCATCTCCTTTCTGAGGTACTTCTCGCGGATGTCGTAAGCTGACTTAAAGTACATCTCAACCCACCACCTTCTCGGCTATCTCCATCGGCGTGTGGACTTCACCGCCTATCTTGGGGATGAGTTCGACCTCGGCCTTTCCGTCCGCCCCCTCCTTGACCAGGTGGTAGAGCTGTCCGAGGTTCATCTCCGGTACGTATATCTTCCTCACCCGCTCCGCCAGCTCCTCTATCATATCGAAGTCGAAGGGCCAGACTGTGTGGAGTTTAAGCAGGCCCGCCTTAACCCCCTTCTCGCGGAGCATCTTGACCGCGCGTATGGCGGAACGGGAGACGATGCCCGTGCTTACTATGGCCACATCCGCGTCCTCCAGCTCGAACTCCTCGTAGGATATGATGTCCTCCCTGTGGCCAAGTATCTTGCCGTATATCCTCTTTATGAGCCTCTCATGGATCTCGGCCTCCACGGTCTTGGGGTGACCGATCTCATCGTGGGTCAGCCCCGTGACGTACGTACGGTAGCCTCTTCCGAATATCGGCATCGGTGGGATTCCATCGCCGTGTGGATCCCCGAACGGCAGTTTATGTTCCTCCTCGCTCTCGGGGAGCTTCCTGTTTATCACTTCGACGTCATCGGGATGTGGGATATAAACGCGCTCACGCATGTGGGCGATCTCGGCGTCCCCAAGGAGCACCACGGGGGTGCGGTATTTCTCGGCCAGGTTGAACGCTCGTATCGTAAAATCAAACGCCTCCTGCACTGTGGAGGGTGAAAGTACGATGAGCATGTGATCGCCGTGAGTTCCCCAGATGGACTGCATTATGTCCCCCTGTGCCGGAAGCGTGGGCTGTCCCGTGCTCGGACCACCGCGCATCATGTTGACGACCACTATAGGAGTCTCGGTCATGACCGCGTAGCCGAGGTTTTCCTGCATGAGGCTGAAACCGGGCCCGCTCGTGGCGGTCATGGCCTTTGCCCCCGCCCACGACGCGCCTATTATCGCGGCGATGCTCCCGATCTCATCCTCCATCTGGATACTCACCCCGTCCACAAGGGGCATGTAGAGGGCCATCGCCTCGAATATCTCACTGGCGGGGGTTATAGGGTACCCCGCGTAAAATCTGCAGCCCGCTAGGATGGCGGCCCGTGCTATGGCCTCATTTCCCTGGATGAAGTCGTTCTTACCTGTGGGGAATGGATATCTCATTTCGATCCCTCCTCATATCCTGCCCTGAACGCTTTCAGGTTCACCTCTTCGGTCCCCTTCGGGACACGTCTCTTAATGGCCTCCTCAACGCTCTCCCTCCGCACAAGGCCGGTTTTTGCCACGAGGTAGCCGAGGGCAACCATGTTAACTGTGAGGGCCAGACCTGTCGTTTCCTCTGCCAGGCGTGTGAAGGGCGCGCCGATATACGGCCTCTCCGGCTTGACCAAGTCGGTTTCGATAATGAGAAGACCGTCTTCCTTGAGGGAGTTTTTGACGGTGTCGTAGCCGAGCTGGGCGAGTGCGACGAGAACGTCCGCCTCGGTAACTATGACGTCGTAGATGGGCTCCTTTGAGATTATCACATCGGCTATGGAGTGGCCGCCCCTGCTCGCGGAGCTGTAGTCCTGGGTCTGGACGACGTTCAGCCCCTCTATGGCGGCGGCCTCACCGAGTATGACACCGGCCAGGACGACACCCTGGCCCCCTATTCCCGCGAACCTGATCTGCATGCTATCAGTCCCCCCTCAGTCCAAAACTCCCCTGAACCTCGTCTATCAGCTTGTTGATCTCGTCGACGTATTCGGGCCTTTTCCTGTTCACGAACTCCCCGATGATGAACTTACCCTCAAGCTCCTCCGGGCTCATGTCCTTCGCCTTGCTTATCGGGACGCTGTTCTTCAGGAACCAGTGGAGCATCTCCGCGGGTTCTTTCATCTTGTTTCTCCTTCCGAACTGGACCGGGCACTGCGAGACCACCTCGACGAGCGAGAAGCCCTTAACCTGCAAAGCCTTCTTGATGCTTTCGATGAGCTGGTAAACGTGAGCGGTTGTCCAGCGCGCAACGTAGCTCGCTCCGGCGGCGGCAACAGTCTCGGAAATCTGGAGCGGGTGCTCTATATTCCTGTACGGGCTCGTGGTCGTTATCGCCCCAAAGGGCGTCGTTGGTGCGACCTGGCCGCCGGTCATTCCGTAGATGAAGTTGTTAACGAGGATTACCGTTATGTCTATGTTCCTCCTCGCGGCGTGGAGCAGGTGGTTGCCGCCTATACTTGCCAGGTCCCCGTCGCCGCTTATGACGACGACCTTCTTGTCCGGCAGTCCGACCTTGACGCCGGTCGCGAAAGCGATGGCCCTCCCGTGGGTCGTGTGGAGCGTGTCCGCGAGGAAATACGGTGAGGCTATCCAGGCGGAGCAGCCTATACCGCTAACGACGACGAGGTCCCTGGGGTCAATCTTGAGGCCGTCGATCGCGTTCGCGAAGGCGTTGAGGACAGTTCCGCCGCCGCAGCCGGGACAGAGGGCCGTTGGCAGGGCCTCCTTGCGGAGGTACTTAACCATCGGATAGGTGGAGTATATCTTCTTCGCCATCAGGCAACACCCCTTATCTCGCGGAGGATCTCCTCAACGGTCAGAGGCACTCCGCCGATTTTGTTCACGCCCTTGAGGAGGACGTCGTCGTTAACGTAGCGCTCGACCTCTATTATCATCTGCCCGAGGTTCATCTCCGCAACGAGCACTGCCCGTGCCTTTTTGGCCAGCTCACGCATCCTCTCCGCCGGGAACGGGTGGACGGTCTTGGGCACGAAGAGGCCGACGTTTATTCCCTCCTCCCTGGCCCTGAGAACCGCTCCGAGGGCTGGTCTCGCAGTAACGCCCCAGCTGACGATGAGTATCTCGGCGTCGTCCGTGAAGTGCTCCTCGTACTTCTCGTAAACCTCGCGGTTCTTCTCGATCTTGCGGTGGATTCTCCTCACGAGCCTATCGTGAACCTCGGGGGTGTAAACGTCCCTCAGACCGGTCTCCTTGTGAGTCGAACCGGTGACGTGGGTGAAGTAGCCGTGACCGAAGAGCGGCATCGGCGGGACGCCGTCCCCGTGGGGGTCGCCGAACGGGAGCTTTGCCTCCTCCTCGTTAGCAGGCAGCCTGCGGTACGCTATCTCCACATCCTCCACTGGAGGTATGATGACCCTCTCCCTGGTGTGGGCTAGAACACCGTCGAACAGGAAGACCACCGGTGTTCTAAGTCTCTCGGCGATGTTAAATGCCCGTATAACCTCCCAGAATGCATCCTGCCCACTCGTCGGGGAAACGGCAACGATCGGATGGTCTCCGTGCGTTCCCCACCTGGCCTGGAAGAAGTCCCCCTGCGCTCCCTTCGTGGCCTGGCCGGTTGATGGGCCGCTCCTCTGGACGTCGACCAGAACGAGCGGGGTCTCGGTCATGACCGCGTAGCCGAGGTTCTCCTGCATGAGACTGAAGCCGGGACCGGCTGTTGCCGTCATTACCTTGAACCCGGTCCATGAGGCACCAACCATCGCAGCGATGCTCCCAATCTCATCCTCCATCTGAAGGTAGTAGCCGCCGAGCTTCGGCAGCTCCCGCGCCATGGTTTCGGCGATTTCGCTCGATGGCGTGATGGGGTAACCCGCGTAGAAACGACATCCTGCAAAAAGTGCTCCGTACGAGAGTGCTTCATTTCCTTGCATGAAATAGTTCCCCGGTTTGTACAGCCTCCTCAGAAGCCGGAGCTGTTCGGGCTCGTCGCCCCTGATTATCATGGTCACCACCTTACCGCTATTGCGAAGTCGGGGCATAGCAGCTCGCAGAGCTTGCACTTAACACACTTGTCCGCGTTGACTGGGATCGGGTAGTGGACACCCTTCTCGCTCAGGTCCTTGCTCCACTCAAAGACCTTCCGGGGGCACATCTCGACACAGACCCCACAGCCCTTGCAGAGAAAAGTGTCGACGTCTATCTCAACGATTTCTTCTGCCTTCCCGGTAACCAGGTAGCCTTCCTTAACGACCACGGTCCTCTTTTCGGCATCTGCCATAACCATCACCTGCGTTCTGTTAGGTTCTTTTACGTTTGTCAACATTTAAACCTTTCGTGGATGAACATTAACGGGTAAAGAAGAACGGTCGAGTCGGGCGCGGGGATGGTGAAAAAACGGGATAAAGTGCCTTTTAGGGCCAAAATTTCTTCACGCACCTACCACATTACCAGCTGCCAGTCCAAAAGCCCGTTCTCGGCGATGTAGCTCCACCTCTCCCTGCACTCTGGCTTGAGGTTCTCAAGGTGGCTCAGGTCCTGCGTGGCCGAGAACTTCTTGATAGCCCTTCCGATAACGCGGTCGTGGTCGGTCAGGCAGTTGTGGGGGCCCCTCCTCGAGCCGGCACCAACCGGGTCGCTCAGGATTCTCTTGTTCGGGAACTTTTTCTTCGCCCAGATGAGAACTTCGACCGCGCTCCAGAGCCACGGCGGGCGGTACTCCTTTTTCTCCCAGAGCCGCTCGTAGAGCGTCCCCTTCTGGATGTCGGTGATGTTTATCGAGAAGGTGTCGGTGTATGGCTCGGCCCTGATTATGCTCTCCTTGGCGTCCTCTACCCCGTCGCGTTCGCCCAGGAAAATGGGCTTCAGCAGGAGGTAGGTCTTGACCTTCGCCCTGGCCTCGTGCGTTATCTCCGCGGCCCTAACGAAGTCCTCAAAGGTGTTGCCCTTGTTGATTGAGACATCAGCGATGTCGTCGTTTGCCGTCTCAAGGCCGATTGCAACCTCGAAATGCTTGTCCGGGACTATCTCGGCCAGCTCCCTGACGGCGTCGTAGCGAACCAGCTCGCTCCTGCTCTCGATGACGATTTCCTCAACGTTGTCCATCTCAGCTAAAAGCTCGAAGATTCTCCTCCTCGTCTCGGGCTTGAGCTCTCCGTTGTCAAGGAAAGAGCCTGAGGTGAACATCCTAACCGCGAAGGGACCCTTCTTACCCTCGATTTTCTTGAGTGCCTCCCTTACGTAGTCCACTATGGCGTCCTGGCTCCACTTCACCTTCGGCGCGGCCGTCGGGTAGGCGCACATGTAGCAGGCCTGATTGATTCTAAAGCGGTAGCAGCCTATCGTGGGCAGGATTATGAAGAGTGCCGTTCCGGGCTTTCCAGCGACA
>JAMONK010000197.1 GCA_027065835.1 Thermococcus sp.
ACCCCGAAGACGACCGCCGTCCACCACACCTCAAAAAAGGCAAAGCCCACAGTTCCGGTCCCCGTGATGAGCCAGGCCGCGAAGATCGCGTAGGCCGCAAGGGTGAACACCACGTGCAGCTTGAGGAAAGTTCTGTTTATCGGCCTCCCCGTCGCCATCCACCCAGTTGGCAGGGGCAACCAGTCGAAGAACGCCCCCGCAAGGGCGAGTATGGACCTGTTGAAGAACACCGCTGGAATAAAGATAAGGCCCGCGAGGGCCACACAGAGCATTGTGAGGGTCTGCTTTTTCATTCACACCACCTCAGTCTATAGTTGCCTTCCTAAACTCAAGCGCCGCTATCCCGGCAAGGAGCGCGGCGAGTCCACCCAGCACGAGCCAATCGACCGTCATGCCGAAGGTTGGGGTGACACCGGCCAGGTAGTAGCGCGAGCCGTCGACCGCGTAGGTGAGGGGATTCACTTTGGAGAGCCACTGCATCCAGTCCGGCATCGTGTTTATCGGATAGAACGCCCCGCTGAGGAAGGTCATTGGGAGCATTATCATCATGATGATCATCTGAAAGCCCTCCATGCTCGTCATCCTCAGAGCTATCGCGACACCCATCCCCGCTATTGCTATCCCAACCAGGAACGCCATCCCAAGGGCGGGTAGGACCCCTGAGAGCTTTAAATCAGCCAGCGCAAAGCTTAGGGCCAGGATTATGATACCCTGCATCATGGCCATTATCGCTCCACCGGTTATCCTTCCCAGTATCGCCTCGGTTCTGCTCGCCGGGGCAACGAGTATCTCCTTCAGGAAGCCGAACTGCTTGTCCCAGATTATCGTTATCCCCTGCATGAAGCTCATATTGAAGACCGTCATCGCGACTATTCCAGGAACTAGGTAAGTCATGTAGTCAACGCCGCCGAATATCGACGCCGCCATCGGATTGTTGAAGACACCGGACCAGCCCTTCCCGAAGAAGATGAGCCAGATCAGGGGGTTTACGATGCTCCCTATCACCCTTGCGCGCGAGTGGGAGAACCTCTTCAGCTCGCGGTACACCATCGTCGTGAATACCCTCATTCTCTCACCTCCGCCGCCCCCACATGCGCATCCTTGTCCTCATCTTGACCTTCATAGCCTCCCTCTCATCGGCATCCTCGCGTATCTCCCTACCGGTCAGATGCAGGAAGACGTCGTTGAGCGTCGGCCTGTGATACGTCACCTCAAGGATTTTGATCCCACCGCTGGATGCGAGCTCGAAGAGCCTTGGCAGGGCCCCCGCGGCGTTCTCAACGTCGAGCCTCACCCTGCCATCCGGCAGAAGTTTGCAGCCCCTGATGAAGTCCGCCTTGAGGCACCTGAGCTCCTCTGGAGCTTTGATTCTGAGGTATATCACGTCGTTGCCGATCAGTCCCTTCAGTTCATCCGCCGTTCCCTCAGCTATTATCTTTCCGTGGTCCATTATGGCTATCCTGTCGGCGAGCATCTCGGCCTCGTCCATGTAATGGGTGGTGAGGAAGACCGTCATGTCGTGTTCCTCCTTCATGGCCCGGATGTAGTCCCATATGTGGGCCCTCGTCTGCGGGTCGAGGCCGATGGTGGGCTCGTCAAGGAAGAGCACCTCCGGTTCATGGAGGAGCGAGCGCGCTATCTCAAGCCTCCTCTGCATGCCGCCGCTGAAGGTCTTGACCTGCCTGTCCCTGAAGTCCCACAGCTCAACGAACTTCAGGAGCCTCTCTATCTTGTCCTTGAGTTCGTTTCCGCCCAGACCGTATATTCTGCCGTGGATGAGCATGTTCTCGTAGGCGGTGAGCTCGCTGTCCAGACTCATGTCCTGGAAGACGATACCGATTTTTCTTCTCACCGCGTCAGGCTCCCTCACAACGTCGTGGCCCGCAACGGTCGCTCCACCCGAAGTGGGCTTCAGGAGGGTCGTTAGAACGTGAACGGTGGTCGTCTTTCCCGCGCCGTTCGGACCCAGAAACGCGAAGATCTCACCCCTCTTAACCCTGAACGAGATTCCTCTGACGGCCTCAAAGTCACCGTACCTCTTGACCAGGTCGTCCACCTCAATCGCGTTCACATCTCACACCTCCAGTCCGTTGTTCTTCCTGAATCTCTCAACGTGCTCCTTCCTGAACACGAACTTCACGTTGTACTTACCCTTAAACGGCAACCGCAACGTGTTGTACGCGAGCGTCAGAAACGGATGCTTGACCGGATTATCCACGGGCCTCAGCGCACCGGTAGGGCATGCCTCAACGCAGAGCTGACAGTTCCTACACAGCCCGGGGTTCACCATGACCGGTCTGAGGCGGACCTTCTCCCTCACCCCGAAGAGAGAAACCTTCATTGGCTTCACGGCCCATATACTCTCCCCGTAGGGGCATGCGGTTATGCACTCCTCCCCTCCTCCGCAGAGGGGATAGCGTATGAGGAGAGGGGAGCTCTTCTCCATCTCCCGGTAGTACTCCCTCCAGTCGGGTGCATCATTCATCCCCCTCACCTTCCGGGATCTCGCCGAGGAGGATGAGCCTTATCCTCTTCGTGAACTCCGCAAATTCCTTTATGAGGGCCCGCCTCTGTTCATCCGTGAGCCGCTCGGCGGAGTTGAACACTTCCTTAAGCGCCTCCCCGAGGTCCCTCCCACCGAGCCGCGAAAACTCCCTGAAGCGATTGAGCAGCTCCATAACCTCCTGGAGTTCTTCCCCATGCTCCCTCAGGTATTCGTTCCCCTTCTCCGTCGCCATGTAAAGACGTTTCTCCCTCTTTCCTCCCCCTGTTATCTCAATGAGACCGGAACGCCTCAGGGAGGCGAGTATGGGATAGACGGTCCCCGGACTCGGGTGGGGCATTCCGTAAGTTTTCTCAAGCTCCGCCATTATCCCGTAGCCATGCATGGGCTTCTCAGAGAGCATCTTGAGTATGAGCAGCTTCAGATGTCCTTTATACTTGGGTCTCTCCATGATGATCACCGATGTATCGGTCGATAGATTAACTTAAAAACCTTGCGGTCCCATCAAATTATTTTTAAACCTCCCCGCGTTCTTATCTAAAGGTGATGCTCATGCTGGACATAAAGCTCATCCGCGAAAATCCCGAGGTAGTGAAGAACGACCTCTTGAAGCGTGGGGAGATGGAGAAGCTCAAATGGGTTGACGAGATCCTGGAGCTCGATGCGAGGTGGCGCGAGAACCTCAGGAAGATCAACCAGCTGAGAAAAGAGCGCAACCGGCTGGCGGTTGAAATAGGCAAGCGCAAGAAGACCGGTGAAACTATCGATGACCTCCTCGCGAAGAGCAATGAGATAGTGAGGGGGATAGAGGAGCTTGAGAAGGAAGTCGAGGAGCTCAGGAAGAGGATCGACTACTACCTCTGGCGCCTGCCGAACATCACACATGAGAGCGTTCCGATTGGAAAGGACGATACCGAGAACGTCCCGATAAGGTTCTGGGGAAAGGCCAGGGTGTGGAAGGGATTCATGGATACGTTCATTGAGGAAAGCCTTGGGAAGATGGAGTACGAGGCCCTCGAATGGAGGCCAAAGCTTCACGTTGACCTGCTTGAGCTTTTGAAGGGCGCCGATCTTGAGCGTGCCGCAAAGGTCAGCGGTGCGAGGTTCTACTACCTCATGAACGAGCTCGTCATACTGGACCTGGCCCTCGTTAGGTTCGCACTCGACAGGCTCATCGAGAAGGGATTCACACCCGTCATACCCCCATACATGGTCCACCGCTTCGTTGAGGAGGGCGTCACGAGCTTCGACGACTTCGCGGATGTCATATACAAAGTTGAAGACGAGGACCTCTACCTCATCCCAACTGCCGAACACCCACTCGCCGGCCTTCACGCCAACGAGATAATCGAGGGAAAGGACCTTCCGCTGCTGTACGTTGGTTTCTCCCCGTGCTTCAGGAAGGAGGCCGGAACGGCTGGAAAAGACACGAAGGGAATATTCCGCGTTCACCAGTTCCACAAGGTAGAGCAGTTCGTTTACGCTAAGCCCGAAGAGAGCTGGGAGTGGCACGAGAAGCTCATCCAGAACGCCGAAGAGATATTCCAGGCACTGGAGATACCCTACCGCATCGTCAACATCTGCACCGGCGACCTCGGCTACGTTGCGGCGAAGAAGTACGACATCGAGGCCTGGATGGCGGGCCAGGGCAAGTTCCGTGAGGTCGTCAGCGCGAGCAACTGCACCGGCTGGCAGGCCAGAAGGCTGAACATCCGCTACCGCGACAAGACCCACGAGAAGCCCAAGTTCCTCCACACACTGAACTCAACGGCCATAGCGACGTCGAGGGCAATCGTTGCCATCCTCGAGAACCACCAGACGGAGGAGGGCGTCGTGAAGCTCCCGAAGGCCCTCTGGAAGTACACTGGCTTCAAGGAGATTCTGCCGGCTCACATGAAGGAACGGTGCTGTGGGGAGTGATGCGCTCGTTTCCTCCTCATATTCCACCGCGCTCCCGCACCTTCTTCCTGACGTTCGGGTCGCGGTCGGCTATCACCTTCAGAGCTTCCTCGAAGCTCATCCAGTCGGGAACCTCCTCGTTGATGTAGATCCCGGTTCTTCCTATGCTGTCCCGTCTAGTCAGGACGTGGACGCGCTCGGTGACGATGTCGATGCTCACGCCGAGGATTTTTGCAACCTCGCTCTCCCTTCCCACGACCTCCCTCTCGATGTGCCCCCGCTCGGTTGGAACTATTAGAATGAGCTTCTTGTTGACACCCGGAACTCGCCTCCCTCCCGCCGTCCCCACGATATCCACCGCCCCGCCCCAGCGGTAGAAGTCGAGTTCCCTGTCGGTGGGCTCGATGAGGGGGAACGTTACGGTGGTTTCCTCGTCAATCTCAATCACACCTTTTATCAGGTGCCACGGGGTCGCCATGACTATCGTTCTCCTGCTCACGAGCCCCTCTAGAGCAAGTTCGAGGAGGTATCCGGAAACACGGTACGGAATGAAGATGTCTACGTCACTGTCCCGTCTGACGTCTCCCCTGGCGACACTGCCGTATAGCAGGGGCTCAAAAGCGGCCAGTTTCTCCATTATCCGGAGTGCCTTCTCCCTCTTCTCCCGGAGGTACCTCCATCGCTTTGGGGGATAGATGACCTCCCTCTCATCCCATATCCTAACAACCTTCTCCCTCGGCATCGGTCCTTACTCCTACCTAAACTTTTAAATCCCTACCGATAGCGTTTTATATGGAGCTAACAAGTTCATGGTGGTGAAAGAAATGCCGGTACTTGGATTCAACATAACGAAGATCGAGATGGGAAAAGAGGGCGTGGGCACCGTTTCCGGGCAGGTTGAAGTCAGGCTCTCTCCCAGGGTCACCGAGATGAGACTCGGCGAGATACGCACTCCCACGGGGAAGATGAACGGTATCGAGGTTCTGTTCAGATACGAGATAGAGTACAATCCCAGGATAGCGGCCGGAGCCATAGAGGGGGTTATCCTCTACGTGCCGTCTCAAAAGGACAAGATAGACGAGATACTGAACCTCTGGGAGGATGAAAAGAAGATAGAGTCACTGACGTTCGCCGAGATAGTCAACTTCATCACCAAAGAGGTCTCGCCTCTGCTCATGATCATGGCCAAGGAGATGCGCCTCCCCTATCACGTCCCGATTCCAAGGGTCGAGGTCAAGAGCCAGTCGTGACCAGACCCCTCTGAAAATTTCCCTTTTACCAGTACTTTACCAGTTCCCTCACAGGCACCAGCTGGTTCACTCGTAAATGCCCTCGGCCCTGTGGAGCAGCTCCAGGATTCTCTCGACATCGGGGATCACTATAAGGGCCTTCTCTGCTATGTCCAGGGCACGGGACTGCTTTCCGCGGGAGAGGTAGTACTCAACAAGTTCGATCTTCTCCAGGACCTCAGCGTCACCCCGTTCCGAGGCGAACTTCTTGAGCACGGCAAGGCGCACCCTCGTCTTGGGTTCAAGACCCGTAAGCACTTCGAGGGCCTTTTTGTACGCCTGAAACCCTTCCTCCAGTTTTCCTATGCCTATAAGGGCCTCGCCGAGTTCAACCAGCTTTTTAGAAGCGCTCTCCTCATCCCCAACCGAACGGTAGCTCTTCACGAGCTGGTTCAGCATCTTCACGGTGTTGATTCCAATTAGTTTGGCCCTACTGGTGTTTCTCGCCAGAAGGTAAGCGTACTGAGCCTTGACGAGGAGGGTAGTGGTCTTCGGAAGGTTACCGGAGGAATAGGCCAGTTTTCCGGCTTTTTCGTAGTTCTTCGCCGCCGTATCCATCATCTCGATGAAATGTATGTCGTATCCAAAGAGAGCGTGGATGAATGTGGCGAGGCGGTAAAACGCATCGGCGGCCTTTTCAACGTCGCCCTTCTCAAGCCGTTCCTCGGCAAGCTGGCCGTAGAGGGTTATCATAGTCTCGGAGATCCTCTTATAGCCCTCCTCGTTGCCTATCATCCTGTAGTATATGTAGGCGATTTCGTAAGCTCTGACGGCCATGGACACATCGGCGTTGTCTTTGTACGCCTCGGCCAGGTCTTCGTATATCGTGGTGAACTCCTCCGCGTATTTAATCAAGTTCCTTTCATCTTTAAGGGTGAGGAATATCTCAAGAACGTTCGTGCAGTACTCGTCCAGAAGATCAACGTCAACTTCGGGCTTGGCCAGTTCGGAGTCTATCATATCCAGGTAGAGATAAGCACTTTTAAGGAGGGAGGGGCGGGCCTTTTCAACGGATCCTATCTTCCTCACGAGGAGCAGTCCGAGGTACTTGTACAGCCTGGCGGCGTCCTCTTTCATCCCCTCGCTCTCATACCCTTTCGCCGCTCTGAGGAGCAGTTTAAGGCCGTCTTTTATTTTACCATCGCTGAACCTCTTGAAGGCCAGATGCTCCATGTCCTCCGGAGATCCAAGTCCTATATCCTCCTCCAAATTCCCCACCCCGTGTGATTGAAATCACATTATCTTTGAGCCTCTATTATTTAAGTCTTGTCTATGCCCACACTATCCTGTACCCCGCTGCCTTTCTAAGGCGGTTCATGACCGCGAAGCCCAGGCCCTTCTCATCCACACCTTCGGCAATTATGAGGTCAACACCCCGTTTGTCCAGCTCTCTGAGCGCTCTGAACACGTTCCTGGCAACCTCCACATCGGTGCTTCCGAGGTGCACAAACTCGTCGGCATCGTACTCCCTGGTCGCCATGACGCCCACCCTAAGCCCCTTCGAGCGGTACTCCTTTACCAGCATAGCTATCTTATCCAGGACCCTATCCCTGGGCCCCTCGACCAGGATCACCTGCGCGTTTGGGGAGTAGTGCCTGTACTTCATGCCCGGGGCCCTGGCAACCTCCACCATCTTTCCCCTAACCGCTGGGT
>JAMONK010000198.1 GCA_027065835.1 Thermococcus sp.
AGATTTATAGCGATGAGTTCGATGAGCTTAACAGTGTTAATGTATCTAATGATGTGGTGGTGATAGTCCATGACCGTAGTAAAATCCGAATCGTTAAACCTTGAGGGATTCACCTTCGAGGAGAGCTGGCAGGAGAAGAAAAAGCGAGCCGGGAGGATAGTGGAGGTCCTGATGAAAACGCACCCCCGGGAGAAGCTCCTAATCGGCGACCCCTACAGGACGTTAATCCACTGCATAATCTCACAGCGCATGAGGGACGAGGTCACCTACCGGGTCTGGGAGGGGCTGTTTGAGAAATACAGGGACATCGAGACGATAGCCAAAACCCCGGTTGAGGAGATGCGTGATTTCCTGCGGAAGAGGGGCGTCGGCCTCTGGAAGACCAAGGGCGAGTGGATCGTCAAAGCCTCGCGGATAATCCTCGAGGAGTATAACGGAAAAGTTCCGGACGACATCAACGAGCTGATGAAGCTGCCCGGCATCGGGAGGAAGTGTGCCAATATAGTCCTGGCCTATGGTTTCGGGAGGCAGGCGATTCCCGTTGATACCCACGTGAACAGGATAAGCAAGCGTCTCGGCCTTGCCCCGCCGAGGGTTCAGCCCGAGAAGGTCGAGGAGTACCTGATGGAGCTCCTCCCAAGGGACAAGTGGATCTACGTGAACCACGCAATGGTCGATCATGGGAAGACTATATGCAGGCCTGTAGGGCCGAAGTGCGGGGAATGCCCGCTGAGAGAACTGTGTCCGTACGCCAAGGGACTTGTGAATGAGGCGGATCTAAAGGGAAACCGAAGGAGGTAATCAGTCTTCCTCCACCTCTTCGCCGGCGAGTTCCCTCAGCCTGTCCAGGTCGGAACCAACCGCTATCAGAACGTCACCTTCCTCCACGGTATCGTCCTTGCCAGGGTTGTAGATGTAACGGGTTCCGCGCTTTATGGCGAGTATCCTCGTGCCTATCTTGCTCGGGAGCTTGAGCTGCTTGAGGGTCTTCCCCGCGAGAACCGATCCCCCTCTCACGGTTACCCTTCCGAGCTCCTCGTCCGTGTCCTCCATTATGCTCAGGATGATGGGATGGGGTTCGATATCGCGGAGGACTATGTCAGCTACGCCATAGGCGGCGTCACTGATGCGCTCGTTTATGTCGGCGAGGTCCATTATGCTGAGCAGGCTTTCCGGGTCCTCCTCCTTCTTGGCCGCCCGAAGGGCGAGCCTTTTGACTTTAAGCGTTAGATCGTCCATCCGTTCCTCCAGGAGGTAGACCTCCTCGGCTATGTCCCTGCTGTTGTACATCACCGATGAGAAAGCCAGGTCTATCATAAGGGCCGAGAGGTCCTTCATCTCAACTAGGCAGTTCCTGATGTCGTCGAACTCATCCATTGGGCATCACCTTTATGATACCCCGCGCTATCTCCTTGAGGTAATCCAGCGCCGTTCTTGTACCCCTGCCGATGATTATATCGCCGGGCATGAGCTTCATATCCTCGTCGGGGTCGAAAATCCAGCGCTTTCCGCGCCTTATGGCCACCACCCATACCCCCGTGTTGGTTGGGATGTCAAGTTCTTCCAGGCTTTTCCCGACTAGGTACGAATCCGGGGAAACCATCACCCTTCCTATGGTCTCCTCGCTCTCCATTATGACTTCCGTGATGAGCCTGTGCAGCTTCTCCTCGATGACCATCTTGGCAAGGTCCGCGGCCGCGTTCGATATGTCGTCTATCGACCTGGCCATCTGGAGAATGGATGTTATCTGTTCCGCTTCCCTGATGTTCCTGGCCGCCAGAACGGCCCTAACCATGAGATTGTAGTTGAGTATGTCGAGGTATTCTTCCAGCTCAAGGACCTCCTCGGCTATTTCCTTTTCCCTGAACAGGGCGGCGGAGTACGCGAGATCAACCATGAGCTCCGCCGTGTTCTTCATCTCGACAAAGATGTCCTTGACGTTGTTTGGAACCTCAACCTCGTCCCACTCCTCCACTAACGTTCCCCCCTCGCCCTCCTACTTGGGGCCACCCCTTATTTACTTTTCTCTTTTCGAGCCGTCTGTCGGTATAAGCGAGCGGGCGATGGTGGATACTTTTATAATAAAGAAGCCCCAAGATGAAGGGGGTGAGGGCATGGGAGGGGAGGACGATGCTGCCGGTCGAGGTCTCGCCGGGAATGAGCGGATGGAGGGAAAGACTGAGGCAGACCTTTCTGGTTACGCTTCCCGCTCTTCTCCTGTGTTTGGCCCTTGACTTCGTGGGGGGAGGAGTTCTTGGAAAGAACTTTGAGATGATAGCCACCACCTATCCCCTGCTCCTGATAATACTCCCTGGCCTCAGTGACCTCAGGGGAAACGTTTTCGGAGCGATGGCGTCGAGGATGACGACCGCGCTTCACCTGGGAAAGGTAAAGGGGGTCCTTGACAAGGAGGTCACGGCGAACGTTTCAATGGCCATAGGGAGCTCCAAAATCCCCCTGCTTGTCCTCTGGGTGGCCGGGGTTGTGAAGTTGGGTTTCTCTCACTCCGCACTGGCGGTGTTCCTCGTCGTCATAGCCTCCGCCCTGGTAATCGGCTTTCTCTTGGGGTACTCAACGGCGTTTATCACCATATTCCCCTATCGCTGGGGGGCCGACCCGGACATGATAGCGGCCCCGCTTATAACCTCCGTCGCCGATGTGATAACCATCCCCACACTGGTCTACCTGATATTTTTCTACGAGGACTACCCCAGGGTGTTCTACGTTTTCACTGCCCTGATGCTCATCCTCTTTGTTATCATGATCATTTCCTCCAGCTACCGGAAGGAGCATCTGAGGGCATTTAAAGAGGTCTCCAGCGTTCTTACGATCCTGGGACTCGTTGAGATATTCTCAGGCTCAACCCTCGAGTCCTACAGCGGGGTGATCTCGAAAACGATAATCCTCAGCGTTATGTACCCCTCGATACTGGACAGCGTTGGCAACTTCGCGTCCATAGCCGCCGCCACAACATCAACGCGCCTGAACCTGTCCGGGACGGAATCCCTCAAGGAGGGGAACTTTTACTCGGATATGGTGGCACTGCTTGGGCTAACGCCCATCATAGGCTTTCTGACGAACTTCATAGCGGTTCATGTGACCAGGCTGATAGGATACAGTGCTTCCCTGATATGGACTTTCATCCTGGGTTATCCTCTTCTAGTGCTGGTCAACATGAGCGTGGGTGTCCTCGTGGCCTACGTAGCGTACCGCTTCTCCATTGACCCTGACAACGTTGCAATACCCACAGTCACGACGATATCCGACGTCATGGGTACGCTCTTCGTCGTCCTGCTCGCAAAGATGATGGTCGGTGGTTGAATGCTAGGTTTGTCCACGACGGCACTGGGGGACGAACCCCTTGAAAGATGGCTGGAGGAGGTTAGCTCCTCGGGGTTCAAGTTCGTTGAGTGGATAAGCGAGTGGCCCCGCTACATGGATGCGGGGAGTGCCAGGGCTCTGGCCGAGAAGATTCGCTCTTTTGGACTGGACCTAAGTATCCACGCCCCGTTCAGCGATCTGAATATAGGTTCCTTCAACGAACGCATAAGGAGGGCGTCTATGCGTTTGCTAAGGGAGACGCTGGAGATCGCTGCCGATATCGACGCCGTAGCGGTAACCGTCCACCCTGGCCACTGTTCTCCACTGAGTAGGAAGTACAGGGAGAGGTACGTGGAGATTCATCGCTCGTCACTCCACACCCTGGACGAATGGCGTGAGGAGTTTGGGGTGAAGCTGGGCGTTGAGAACATGCCCTCTTTTCCCATCCTGGACGCTCAGACCCCGGAAAGGCTGAGCGAGCTCCTTGAGGGTACGGGTCTTGGGGTCACCTTTGACGTTGGTCATCTGAACACGAGCACGGGGGAGTTTAAGCGCTTTTTGGAGCTTCTCGGGGACAGAGTGGTTCATCTGCACCTCCACGACAACCATGGAGTGAATGATGAGCATTTGGCCCTGGGAGAAGGCACCGTTCCGTGGGATGAGGTCCTTCCACGGCTTCCCAATGTTCCGGCAACCCTCGAGGTGGGGGGAATTAGGGAAGGCAAAAAAAGCCTTTATTTTCTGAAAAAGGTGCATAGATGGACTTTTTAATTCATCGGAGGCCTTTTTTGGGTGACATAAGGCTTTTATACATCGAACTCGAAGGAAACATGGCACATATTTTTTGTTTGGAGGGATGGACATGGAGAAGATAGTCGAAGAACTGAGACCGTTTTTTGAGCCGAATGCTGTGGCTATCATCGGCGCCACTGACAAAAAAGGTAAAGTTGGAAACGTCATTTTTGAGAACTTCAAAATGAACAAAGAGCGCGGGATTTTTAAGGGCAGTATATACCCGGTTAATCCAAAACTCGACGAGATAGAGGGTTACAAGGTTTACAAGAGTGTTGCAGAACTCCCTGGGGACACTGATCTGGCAGTTATCTCGATACCCGCCAAGTTTGTGCCCTCAACGATGAGGGACATCGCGAAAAAAGGCATAAAGAGCGTCATCATCATCACAGGTGGTTTCGGTGAGCTCGGGGAAGAGGGCAAGAGGATGGAGAGGGAGATACTGGAAATCGCCCGGGACAACGGCATAAGGGTAATCGGACCGAACTGCGTCGGCGTTTACGTCCCCGATACCGGTGTTGACACCGTCTTCCTGCCAGAGAACAAGATGGACAGGCCAGAGAGCGGGCCGATAGCGTTCGTTACTCAGAGCGGCGCGTTCGCGGCGGCAATGCTTGACTGGGCTGCAGGCGCGGGTATCGGCATTGGAAAGATGGTGAGCTACGGAAACAAGCTCGACGTCGACGACGCCGATTTGATGGACTACTTCATCCACGACGACGAAATAAACGTCGTGACTTTTTATATAGAGGGTGTTAAGGACGGCAGGAAGTTCATAGAAGCCGCCAGGAGGATAACCCAGGTTAAGCCGGTCATCGCCTTGAAGAGCGGCAGGACCGAGTACGGCGCCAAGGCGGCATCCTCCCACACAGGCTCACTTGCCGGGGCGGACACGATATACGACGCCGTTTTCAAGCAGACCGGCATCATAAGGGCCGAGGACTTCGAGCACATGTTCGACCTGGCCAAGGCTTTCGCTGCGCTCAAGAATAAGCTTCCGAGGGGGGAGAGGATAGGGATAATCACCGATGGCGGCGGTGCCGGCGTCATGGCGAGCGATGCGGTCGCCAAGTTCGGCCTCAAGATGGCCAGCCTGAGCGAGGAGAGCCTCGAATACCTGAAGGAGCACTTCCCGCCGCACGCCGTTGCGGGGAACCCAACCGACGTCGTCGGAGACACAGACGCCCAGAGGTACAAATACGCCATAGAGGCCTTCGTGAGAGACCCCAACGTCGACGCTATAGTCGTCATCGTCCTCTTCCAGGTCCCCCTCCTCGACGAGATGGAGGTAATAGACATACTCGCCGAATACGCAGAGAAGAGCGAGAAACCGATCGTGGCGGTGGCCATGGGCGGTAAAAAGACGGAGTACTACGCCAAGATACTTGAGGATAAAGGGGTACCCGTCTATCCAACCCCTGAGAGGGGTGTTAGGGCCCTGGCGGGCCTTGTTCAGTACTCCAGATACCTTGAAAGAATTAAGGGCTGATACCGTGGGGTGTGAAAGATGAAAGAGGAAGCCTTGAAAGTTATTGAAGCCGTTAAGGCATCCGGTAGGAACTCCCTCGTGGAATACGAGGCAAAGCAGGTATTGAAGGCCTATGGCCTTCCGGTTCCCAATGAAAAGCTTGCGAAGACTCTCGACGAGGCGCTGAGGTACGCCGAGGAGATCGGCTACCCCGTTGCCATGAAACTGATGTCGCCGCAGATTCTCCACAAGAGCGACGCCAGAGTCGTTCTTCTCAACATAAAGACCCCTGAGGAGCTCAGGGAAAAGTGGGAGATCATCCACGAGAACGCCAGGAAGTACAGGCCAGACGCGGAAATACTCGGAGTCCTGGTGGCCCCGATGCTCAAGGTCGGCAGGGAGATCATCATCGGCGTCACCGAAGACCCGCAGTTCGGACACGCACTCATGTTCGGGCTCGGTGGAATCTTCGTCGAGGTTCTCAAGGACGTCACCTTCCGCATAATTCCGATAACCGAGCGCGACGCCAGAAAGATGATTCGGGAAATCAAGAGCTACCCGATCCTTGCGGGGGCGCGCGGCGAGGAGCCGGCTGACATAGACGCAATCGTTAACCTGCTCCTGAAGGTCAGCGAGCTCGTGGATGACCTCGACGACTACATCAAGGAGATGGACCTCAACCCGGTCTTCGTCTACAACGAGGGCGAGGGAGCGGTCGTCGTTGACGCCAGGATCATCCTGAAGTGACCCTCTTGTTTTATCCGTTTTCTTTACCCCTTTTTACCTACCCGTGGTTTCGTCAACCCGGAACCTCGCCACGAAAACCAGAAGCACCGCGACCCCGAAGAGACCGATAAATGCAAAGCCTAGCTTGAACCCCAGGATTCCAATTATTACCGGTCCCAGCGCCTGCCCGATGTCTTTTATGCTCTCAAGGAACCCCAGGGCCGTCCCGTGGAGCCTTGAGATCTCAGTGGCGAGGGGCTTTGTCGAGGCTTCACTTAGGGAGGCCCCTACCGAGAACGACAGTGCGCCTGCGATGACGAGCGGCAGGGACGAGGCGAGCGAGAACGTCAGCATGGCCGCCCCAACCAGTACCATCCCTCCGATTATGGGCCTCGTCCGGCCAACCCTGTCGCTGAGGTAGCCAGCGTAGGGCTTTACAATGGCCATGACACCCACTTCGAGGCTCAGTATCAG
The DNA here is from genome assembly GCA_027065835.1 of Thermococcus sp. Lineage (GTDB taxonomy): Archaea > Methanobacteriota_B > Thermococci > Thermococcales > Thermococcaceae > Thermococcus. The sequence continues at coordinate 6,782 of JAMONK010000198.1, forward strand.
TCCAGAGAGCCAGGCTTTTCCCTGGAGGTAATAGAGGAGGGGTAAAAACGTTTCTATCCCCTGGTACGCCATGTAAACCGCCGCGTCCAGAAGGCCTATCAGCAGCAGGCTGCCGCTGAACGTAAACTCAAAGCGTTCCAGCTTTCCATTGGGGACGGGGAGTCTGAAGGTTAGGGCAAAGACGATCAGACCCGTCACTGAGCAGAGGACGAAGACCAGGGAGAACCCCAGAAAGTATATGATGCTCCCGGCAATGAGGGGGGCCAGGGCACGACCAACGAGCGTCGCGGAGCTTAGGAACCCCATGAACATGCCCTTTTTCTCAGGGTACGTATCGCTTATCAGCGCGAATGAAACCGGGACGAACACGGCAGTTGCTACCCCGTAGTAAACCCTGACGAGAGCCAGCGTGGGGGCGTTCCCTGCCAGAAAATAGAGGAGGGGTGCGGTGAGAAAGACGAAGCCGCTCACCTTGAGCAGTTTCCTTCTCCCGTACACGTCACTCAGGACGCCCGAGGCGAAGTTGACGATTATCCCGGTAACCGTCGAGGC
>JAMONK010000199.1 GCA_027065835.1 Thermococcus sp.
ACCGCCTGAAGGCTTGAATCCGCGGAGGTCTTCTCCACAAGCACGCCCTTTAACAGGTTTCCATCCCTTATGGCCAGGGTCAGGTTGCCGGAAGCCCCGGCCGGGACTTTGATCGTTAGATATGCGTAGCTTGGGACGTTGAGCTTTAGCTGACCGGATATCCACTCAACGGGGGTGCTTGATTTCGGAACGGTGAGGTTGTTGCTGTACCTCAAGACCTCCAGAGGCATTCTCCTTTCTATGTGCTCTATCCATGGGGACCTCTCCTGTGAGGCTTCTATGGTACTTGTATCGGTTACCTCGCTGCCGTTTATTACGGTCAGGGTGTAATACGGTGTTGAAGAGTTTTCCGGGTATACAACGCTGGCCTCCACGTGTATCCTGCTGTCGCTGTACCCCTTTATAATGATCCTCACCTGCCCCTGTCCCGTGATGTGAAGGCCCACATCGTTCCAGGTTACCTGGAAGTTTGAGCCCGCGGATATCACGTATACCTCCACGTAGGAGTCCGCGCTTATGGGGTAATCCTCGTTGTTCGTTGTATCGTGGACCGTTATATTCGCGAGTGTGTAGAATGTGAGCAGATCCCCCGCTGAAAGGTCGTAGGGATTGTTGCTCTTCGGGAGGGCCGCCCCGTTTAATGTTACATTCTCGGCCGCAAAGGGGTTGTTGCCCGTGGTACCTTCCCCTATCTGGATGTTCCTGTTCTCCTCGCTGCTGAGGTCGATGTATATCTCTTTGGGGAAACTTCCTGAGATGCTGAATTGGGTTCTTGTTATGTAGACATCCAGCTTGAAGTCCTTATCCTCCGCGGTTTTTGTTAGGCTTTTTATTATCGGGGTTACGTCCGGGACGCTTTTCAGGGTCTCTATCTTTTTGAGGCTCAGTGCGTACGGGTAATCGTTGCTTCTTAAACCCAGAACCTTAACGGTGGAGGGGGCCGCGGTCCAGTTTTCGGGCTCCCCGGGGTTCTTCGTCAGGATGTCGAGCATGTTGTCCGCTATGTTGGCCCGCTCATACCATCCGACCATTGAGGTTATCTCCCCCTTTACGGTGTCGGACGCGTTTGTTATGGCCCCGAGTATAACGATGACCATGACGAGCGACAGCAGGGCGTCCAGTGAGAACAGCTGCCCCCGCCTCATCTTCTCACCACACTAACGTTTATCTCCAGCTCCTTCCCGTTTAGGTAGAGCTTTCCGTTATTCACCTTGATGTTGGTCTTGGATACGAGGTCGTTCTTTATGAAGGCGGTTATGTTGCCCTGAAGGCTTTCTTTTGGTAACCCTGAACTCGTGTAGGCTATCCTGACGTTCACCGTTATCCCCCCAGCGCTTTCTGTGGAGGAGATGCCCGCGACTTGGAATCCACCGTACGTGTAGTTGTCCGCTTCTATTATCTTGTTAAGCGGTGTGTACTCGGAACCGTTCACCACGACGCCGGTGTTAAGGTACGCGCACGCGTTTGACGCGGAGTTTCTGACGTAGACGACCACCGAAGTCGTGCGGTTTTCGTTTAAGTAGGGTGGAACCACGAGAAGTATCCCCGTCAGCAGTACCGCCGTTATAAACAGCACCTCAATGGAGGTCTGGGCCCTACGATGATACCCTGACGTACAGCCTCCCCTCCGTTTCGTTGTACTGCGCAGTTATGTAGAATTCCGGGTTCTCCGGGGTCAACTTCACCGAGGATTCCCTCAGTATGGGGACCGGGCTCTTCTGGACTACCCTGTACGTCTCCCCGCCAACCACGGCGGTCATGTTTATCAGGTTGTCCACGGGGGAGAGGGTGATGTTGATGTAATCACCGCCCTGAAGGGTGAATGGGGCCTCCTTTCTCAGGGTGAATCCATTGCCGGCCGCGTAGACCTTGGTCAGGGAGTCCCTTACATCCACCGAGAATATCTTGAGTTTTGTGGCTGTGTCAAACGTCTCGGCGTGGCTTCTCTCGCTGTTCGCAATGTAAACTAGGTTGACCATTGTGAGAGCTATCAGGGTAACCGCAAACAGGAAATCCAGGCTTATCTGTCCTCTCTTCATCTCACCCACCGGGGTTGATGTTTACCCTTATCTCGCCGGCGGTTCCGTTGAAGAGCCAGCTCTCGGGTTTATCCGGGTTCCACTCCACGACGACCTTGAGCTCCCCTGGGAGTCCCTGGGTTGGGAGTACCAGGCCGTAAACGGTTGTGGAAGTCCCGTTTATGATGATCGTTGCAGTGGTTCCCGAATCGGAGGTCCATGCGGAGGAGTTAATGAGCGTGTTGCTGTTGTAAAGTCCCCTGCTCCAGAAAGCGTTCTTGTTTCCTCCCGTAAGCTCAACGTTAGTTGTTCCGCTGCCATTTATCACCATAACGTACGTTCCGTTCCCTTGGGATCCAAGGGTTCCATACGTTACAAAGAGCTGGGGGTTAGAAACCTTGAGGGCTTTCTGCAGGTACGTGGGGTCTCTGAGGTACACGAGCCTGACGTACGAGGTGGCCTTTGACCCCGGCCCCTGCGAGTAGACCTGGGTTATCGTGTTCGAGACTACGTTCGCGAGGTTCTTCTCCTCCAGGCTTATCTGCACCTGCAGGGTCTCGGCTGATGTTGCACCGTTTTTGAACGTGACGTTGTTCACGGAGTACGTGAGCAGGATGAGTATGACGGCAAACACGAACATGAACTCCAGAGATATCTGACCGCGCCTCGCAGGCTTTAACATTTTTCTCACCTGAAAGGGTTATATATATGGGTGTATTTAACCATTGCCCCCGCCGTCGCTGGCTTCGATTACCGCGTAAATACCCGTTCCGCTTTTCCTTATTGAAACTCCGAAGTAATCACCGCTGAAAAGTTTGAATCTGTACGACTCTGGGTTGAGGTTGTGCTTCTCTATGATCGCTTTTAGCTCATCGATGAAGAACTGCGTCAGTTCGTAGTAGATTACGTCGAGTTTGTCCTTGGAGTACTCCCTCACGAAAACCGCCAGTGGCAGGAGCGCAACGCCTGGAATAAAGTACGCTTCTCCGGTGACGATTGAAACCAGGGCCGTGATCCCGATTATCGCTGCCAAAACCACGTACGCCGCCCCTGTGATTCTCTTTATGCGCTTCGCTTCGTGTACCTTATCCTCCCAGATGTCGAGGAGGGAGGGGTTGTAGAAGTCAAAGGCGGTGTGCCTTTTTCCTCTGGCTATCCTCTGTCGTATGAGCTCGTCCCAGTCATCCCTGTAGTATATAACCTCCCCGTGGACTTTTGCCCTCTCGGCATCCAGGGAGGAGATTATCCGGATTATATCCTCCGCGCTTTCGTGTGCAATGTGGGAGTAGACCTCCTTCTCATCCAGATCGAGGGCGGCCTCCACGGAGTCTTTTACCGGTTCAGTCATCCTTCGGCCTCCTCAGCTTTTTTGTGGCTTCCTCAACATCGGGGAAGGGCCCGTCGTATATCTCGCTCATGCCGTCCTCCCCCGTGGGGTAGACGTCATCGAAATCTGGAAGCCCGCTCAGGAGTTTTTTCTGCTTCACCTCTGCCTCCTCCCGGGCTTTTATGAAAGATTGGGCGTACTGCTTCGCTGTTACGACGATGTCCTCTATGCTCTTGCTATCGTAGATGCCGCTGAGCAGCGTAACAACCTCTATCTCCCTTTCCCTTGGGTCTGGATAGAATCCCCGAAATATCTGCTTCCCTTTTATCCTCTTGGTGAGGTAGTCCAGTGCCTCAAATATCTCGGCGGCTTTCATGGTCTCGGGGGGCCCGTGTATGGCCACCAAACCGTAGAGGGCGGATTCTATGTTGGCGTCCAGGTAAAGCCCCTCGTTCTCGAAGGATTTGAGTATCAGCCTTGACAGGTTCTTTATCTTCCCCGCGTCTGCTTTGGCGTACCCGACGGTCGCGAAGCTCCCGAAGGCCTTGAGGACGAACTTCAGGTCGCTTGCGTCGAGGGTCTGCTCCCCGGGCACGTCCACGAGGGCCAGGAGGGAGGCTATCCTCTCCACTATCGTGTAGTTTATTTTCTCGTATGCCCTGCTTATGTCCTCGTCCCCCTCCTTGAGTTTGTTGTTGTCGATCGCTATTATGGAGTCGGCTATCTTCGAGAGCTTGTCTATGGTTATTGCGGCGTTGATCGTGGGCCTTATCCCCTCCTCCCTAAGGGGTAGGGCACCGACGGCAACTACAAGGGAATCGGGGTACTCATCCTTCAGTGCCTCCGCCAGGATGGGCGTGCCCCCGGCCCCGGTTCCACCGCCGAAGCCAAAGGTCAGAAAGAATATGTCGACGTCCTCGTACCCTATGAGGGAGCCTATCTTGCGCATCACCGTTGGAAGATCCCGCCTCATGGCCTCCCTCCCGAGAAGGGGATTGGCGTTGACCCCCTTTCCCCCGGTGACCCCTTCGCCGACTAGTATCCTTCTCTCCGGGGGGATGTGTTTCAGGTAATCCAAGTCACCCCTCGACGTGTTGATCGCGACGGCGTCAAAATTGACGAGGGAGAAGAGATCGGCTATCTTGGTCCCACACTGGCCGACCCCGATGATTAGAGCCTTCACAGAGTATCACCTCACGACAATTACCCTGACGTAGCTCCCCTCCCTTAACAGTACCATAGCGTTACCGCGGAGGTACCTGATGAAGCCGGTGCTGAATATCTCTTTGACTATATCGTAGTTTGTCGGGTCGCTCAGCACGAAGAGAACGACGCCTTTGGCGGTCTTTCCTGGTATCAGCACCACGGCGTCTTTTCTGGGTACGGTGACGTTGCCGACGGTGATGCTCTCATCTGAAACGTGGAACCTCACATACGGGTTGTACCGCCTGACGTTGAATTCATCAAAGCCGCCGATGGCGATGTAGTTCTCCTCACCGATCTGAGTGGAGTTGGGGACCTCGAATCTGTCTCCAAACAGCCCGGCCAGGTTCTCCTCGATCTCATCGACGTCGGCTTTTTCCATACTTGGGGCTATAACGTTGATGATGGCACTGTTTAGCGTGTTCTCCACGTTGTTGAGGTTAACTGGTGGAACGTACTGGAACCTGGACAGATACATGATCGTGAACGCGGTTTCTATCGTCTTGTTGTCTATTGAACCGCTGTCGCGGGCGTTCATGACAAAATTAAGGGTTTCATTGGTGTAGTTGTACCCGTACCTTGCCAGCAGATCCGTGGCTCTCACTGTGAGCTCGACGCTCGGTGTTCCAGGGTACGTCATGTTCTTCGCCCACACGTAGTACTCCTTCCAGTAGGCCCATCCCCCATCCGTTCTCTGGTTGACAAGCCACTGGATGTGGGGCTGGAGCTCTTTGGGGGTTGATATCGGACCGAGGGCCTCCAGAACCGTTATCGTGGTGAGGACATCGGGTTTAAGCATGTACGAGAAGTGGGGGGTCTGGACGTGGATGCCCCATCCCCCGTTGCTTATGTCGAGGAGCCAGCGCTTGGCGGTCTGTATGGTCGTGTCGTTGGGGTTCACCCCCAGGTCGAGGAGTGCCTTCACCGCCAGCGCGGTCTGGTACGGCTGGGGACCAATTACGGTGTTCCCCCAGAGGCCGCCGTCCAACTGAGCCTCCTTTATCTCCTTTATGGCCTGGGCTTTTTCGGTTTCGTTCAGCATGCCGTGTTCCAGGAGGGTCTCGAGTGCAAAGAAGTAGCCAACCGGCATTCCGGAACCAGGGGCAAGGGAAGCTTCGTCCACCCTGAACTTCATCTCCGTCCAGTTCAGGGCCCTTTCCACCGTGGAGGCCGGAGGGATGCACTCGTTGATGGCTTTCAGTGCGTAGTAGGTGGCCTTTTCATTTGACGGTGAGTTGAGGTACAGCCCCCAACCGCCATCGTAGTTCTGCAGCCCCATCAGGGCTTTGCATGGGAGTTCGTACGGGTTCGCCCCTGTCTCCTCGGTGGGGACGACGTACGCCGCCGAGAGGGCCAGGGTGGCGAAGGCGGTGCTGGCTATTATGTCAGTAGAACCGAAGAGGCTGGGCTTGTTGGCCCAGTAAACTCCATCGTTTGCTTTCTTTGCCATACCCTCAAGGTTCAGGAGAATTTTTGCCGTGTTGAAGTCCATCGGGGCGTAGAGCACGAGGGCGTAGGCCAGCATGGCCTTTTCCTTTACCGTTAGGTTATCACCCTGCAGAAGGAGGTTTCTAACGTTCTCGATCGCCTTATCATCAACGGGATACCCGAGGCTGTGATACGCTATCAGCTTGAGGGCCAGCGCCTCGTACCTGGGAATCTCACAGGTCAGGTTCCCCAGGCTTTTCAGGGCGTTGCGGACAACCCGGCTGTTGTATGAGTATCCACTCTCGCCAAGGGCCCACAGGGAGATCACGGTGGGATAGTAATAGGTTGGTGTCCCTGGAACGTAGCCCCATCCGTCCCCGTTCTCGGAGGATATCAGATACGACGTTGCCCTCCGAACGGCCTCCAGAAGCGACCCGCTGTCCAGGGGGTTGACGTACGGATAAGCCATCCTCAGTGCGATTACCGCGTAGGCGGTATCAAGGGCGTTGCTGGTCTCTCCAGGGTACAGCCCCCATCCCCCATCAGGGTTCTGCGTTTTTATCAGATTTTCCGCGAGTTCGTTTATTTGTTGATCAATGGAAACCGCCGTATCATCTCTGGCAGAACTTAAGGCAATTAACGCAAGGCTTATCTCCCTCGTTTTCTGGGTGTTCCCTGCGGTGCTCCCCAGGAACTTCACGGATCCATCTATCGTCCCGGCGCTTACAACTGGAATCACCATAATGAGAGTCAATATTACAGCCAAAACCTTTCTCATAGTCTTGCACCCCTAAGCTGATTCTAAGAGCCCAGAATAAATAAACTTTTTCATAAAACTTATAAAATAACGGACCCGGAGCTCAGTGCTTTATGAAGCGGCCGTTGGTTCCGGCCCCCCGGGGCTCAATGTCGTCGCGCATTATCAGAACGACCCTGCTCGGCTCGTACTCGTCCTCGATGTGGTAGCCGGGCAGGTTCTTAACGAGTTCCTCCGCGAAGGCCCTGATCTCCTCGTGGCGCGGCATGTTGTTAATGGTGAGCCTGTTGCGGGAGTAGCCGACGAACATGTACGCTTTAGCCTCGACGAACTTCGGATTGGCGAGCTTTATCAGCCTCGCGTAGCCCTCCGGGTTGTGCATGTTCTCGCCCCTGACGAGGGTCAGCCTCACGACGGTTCTCGTCTCCAGGCCGTCCATCATGGTGAGGAAGGTCTTTATCCTGTCCCAGCCGTCCGGGATCATCGGGACGTTGACGCGGTTGTAGGTCTCGATGTCCGGGGCGGTGAGCGAGACGTAGAGCTGGGTTGGAAGCTTGTCCTCTCTCTTCATCTCC
>JAMONK010000200.1 GCA_027065835.1 Thermococcus sp.
CGACCTAATGCCTGTGAACTACAGTGGAAAATACAGCCCTCTTGTGGGGTTCCTGGAGAAATTCTGGACCGGCTACAACTACGCCGACTTTGACGATAGGTACAAAGCGTATTTCAACCTCAACGCCTGGATGGTCAATCTCTACAACGAGATGTACAGAGAAACGGGCAACGAGGGATTCAAAGAACGGGCGGAATGGCTCGTCAAGTGGCTTTCCTACAAGGAGATGAACAACGGGGCGTTTCCGTGGGGGGTTCCACCGAACGATTACACCCTCTACACGGCATACACCCTGGAACCCCTCAGCAACGTCTCCTTCGCCGGCAAATCCCGTGCCCTTGAGCTCCTTAAGGAGAGGGAGAAGACCGACTATTTCATGACGACACCTAAGGACAGGCACGGTATCTTCGTCGTCAACGCACTGTTCCTGCCAATATACGATGAGCTGGGGATACTCAACTCAACCACGAGGGACAGTGTTCTCGGGGATATCCTGAAGCAGCAGAGGGAGGATGGGAGCTGGAACGAGAACGTTGGGACGACCCTCGCCATAAGCTCGTCCCTGGCAAGGTACTACCAATTGACCGGCAACGAAACAGTATTCACCGCCGTTAAAAAAGCTGCCAAATGGCTCACAGAGCAGCAGGATGAAAACGGCAAGCTTAAAATTGAGAAGGCCGCCTACCCATACTCAAGGGCGACGTACGCAGAGATGGTGTACGTTTACAAAATAGCAGGTTTAACAAAAGCGGCCGAAACCACTCTGAAGTTCATTGAAAGTACCTTCGACCCCAACAAGGAGGTTCACCCTCTGGAGGCCGTCCTGATGATGTACAAGTACCTCTCATACGCCTACGGTCCGGACAGTGCGATTGGGATCCTAAACAAGCTCCTGGAGGAACATCCCCTCCTCAAGTTTTCTTAATTTTTCATAATGTAATCGCATACCAAAAGTTTAAAACATCCTGACGTACTAATGGGAATGGACATGAAGAAAATAAAAACAGATGTCCTTGTTTCATCCCTGCTCGTGGTGGCAGCATTCATAGCCGCCGGGGTTAGTATAAACGCTAGGAGTGTAACATACGACGGAGCCCTCTACATCGACATCGCTCGGAACCTTCTCCACGGGATAACGAACTACACATACCAGGGCTACTACATGATGTACCGTCCCCCCGGCTACGTCTATACCCTGTATTTTGTGTTCCATTTCACCTCCCTCTCCCCCTCAAGCCTGCTAACAACCGCGAAACTCGTATCGGCACTGTTCTATGGCCTCACCGCGGGTCTGGTCTACTACTTCGCACTTGCCGTGTGGGGGGATAGAGTTAAAGCCGCCGGTGCCAGCGCCCTTTACATAGCCAACCCTCTGGCATTTTCAATGGCCACGAGGGGACTCGTACACAGCGAGTTTACCTTCTTCTACACGCTGTCCCTCTATCTGCTCTACACGGGCCGCAGGCTCGGTGACAAACGCCGCATATATGCCTCCTTTGTGGTGGCCGGTGTTTCGATACTGACCCGGTACACAGGACTCTCCGTACTGGCAGTTATCGTCACCTACCTGTACATGACGGAGTACTGGGGATGGGTAAAGAAGAAGGAATACGGTATAGGGGCCCTTTTAACGCTCCTCGTTCTGACACCGTGGCTCTACCTTGGCCGGCTACACTACGGCGGGGCTTTAATGCCGTTCAGTACGGCAACCAAGTACGTCACCCACGCCCCTCCCGTCTCGGCCTTTGATTACATCAGCTCTCTCGCCTCGGTTCTGGGGATTATACTTCTTCTTACCCTGTTCGGCATGGTTCTGCTCAAGCAGAACGAGGAAGGGTGGCTGTTGATCAGCTGGTTTCTGATCGGATTTATAGGCATCCTAACAGTGACCCACAAAGAAACCCGTTTTGTGACCTTTTTAAGTCCCGTAATGGCTATGCTGTCAGCCCATGCTCTGTGGACGCTGGGAGAATGGACAAGAACCCTTGTGAACTGGAAAGAAAGGAGGGACCTAAAACCCGCTGTTTTCTTGGTACTCCTGATACTCGTGTTGATCCCAACCGTTCACTCGGCTATTAATATGAGGAGCATATGGGACGAGCGGGGGAGCGCCTACGTAAACGCTTTTGAGTATGCTCGGATGAACTACCCAGCAAGCTGGCTCCTAGTATCCCCAAAGGCATATACCATCGCGGGCCTTTACTACCCCCATTCCACAATTCAGATCATCCTCCCAAGGCAGCAGGTGAAGGAACGCGTAAAAAACGGGAGGTACGACATCATCGTAAGGCTGAAAAGTGACCCCAACGTCGGAGTCCTCGAGAGCGGAAGATATCGCGAGGTTAAAGAGTTCGGACACGGTACCGTCCAGATATTCATAAAGCGGTCCTAAAGACGAAGCTGAGCCTCCATTTTCAAATGTTCATTATATCACGTTTTTTCAATCTTGTACGCCAAAGAACAGCCTTGGATAGTTAATTTTAAATACATGCCTCCAATATATCACCCGCAGTAACCATTTGGAGGGAGTCACATGGGTGAATACAGATTTATAAGGTGGTTTGAAGAGCTCAAGAAGACCGACGTGGCACTCGTTGGCGGAAAGGGAGCCAACCTTGGTGAGCTCACCAACGCCGGGATTCCGGTTCCGCCCGGATTCTGTGTAACCGCGGAAGCCTACAAGTATTTTGTCAACAATGTAAAGGTCAGCAAGAAGGATATCGAAGAGATCATGGGCGAGAAGGCCAAGAGCGGTGTTCTCGCTGAGGTTCTAACAAACGCCTCTGAGGAGCCCAAGCCGCTCCAGGACTGGATTATGGACATAGTCAGCAGGACCAATGTCGATGACAGCAGGGAGCTTCTTGACAACACTGCCCTCATAAGGGAGCTCATCGACAGCATGCCGATGCCGGAAGAGATACAGACCGAGGTTCTTGACGCTTACCACAAGCTCAGCCAGAGGTTCAACAAGGACGCCGTTTACGTCGCCGTTCGCTCCTCAGCAACCGCCGAGGACCTCCCGGAGGCTTCCTTCGCCGGCCAGCAGGAGACCTACCTCGACGTCTACGGCGACGAGGACCTCCTCGAGAACGTCAGGAAGTGCTGGGCCTCACTCTGGACCGCCAGGGCCACCTTCTACAGGGCCAAGCAGGGCTTTGACCACAGGAAGGTCTACCTCAGCGCCGTCGTTCAGAAGATGGTCAACAGCAAGACCAGCGGCGTTATGTTCACCGCCAACCCGGTCACCAACGACAGGAACGAGATCATGATCAACGGTGCCTGGGGCCTCGGTGAGGCCGTCGTGAGCGGCGCCGTCTCCCCAGACGAGTACATCGTCGAGAAGGGCACCTGGAAGATAAAGGAGAAGTACATAGCCGAGAAGGAGGTTATGTACGTCCGCAACCCTGAGACCGGCAAGGGTACCGTTCTCGTCAAGGTTGCAGACTTCCTCGGTCCGGAGTGGGTTAAGAAGCAGGTTCTCACCGACGAGCAGATCATCGAGGTCGCTAAGATAGGCGCCAGGATAGAGGAGCACTACCAGTACCCGCAGGACATCGAGTGGGCTTACGACGCCGACGACGGCAAGCTCTACATCGTCCAGAGCAGGCCGATCACCACCCTCAAGGAGACCAAGACCGAGGAGGCCGAAGAGGTAACCGAGGAAATGGAGGTCATCCTCAAGGGTCTCGGGGCCTCACCGGGTGTCGGTGCCGGTAAGGTCGTTATAATCCTCGACGTTAACGACATCGACAAGGTCAAGGAGGGCGACATCCTCGTCACGACGATGACCAACCCTGACATGGTTCCGGCCATGAAGAGGGCGAGCGCAATCATTACCGACGAGGGCGGGAGAACCTGCCACGCGGCCATCGTCGGCAGGGAGCTTGGGATCCCGACCGTCGTTGGAACCAAGGAGGCCACCAAGAAGCTTGAGGACGGCATGCTCGTCACCGTTGACGGTACCAGGGGTGTCGTCTACAAGGGCGTCGTCAAGAGCCTCGTCAAGGAGGAGAAGGAGAAGGCCGCCGAGGCCCAGGTCGTTGTCGCCGGTGCCCCGCTCATCACGGCCACCGAGGTTAAGGTCAACGTCTCAATGCCCGAGGTCGCTGAGAGGGCCGCAGCCACCGGCGCCGATGGCGTTGGACTCCTCAGGGCCGAGCACATGATACTCGGTATCGGTGCCCACCCGATAAAGTTCATCAAGGAGGGCAAGGAGGAGGAGCTCGTCAACAAGCTCGTCGAGGGTATCAGGAAGGTCGTTGAGGCCTTCTACCCGAGACGCGTCTGGTACAGGACCCTTGACGCCCCGACCAACGAGTTCCGTGAGCTTCCTGGTGGAGAGGACGAGCCGGTCGAGAGGAACCCGATGCTCGGCTGGAGGGGAATCAGGCGCGGTCTTGACCAGCCGGAGCTCCTCAAGGCCGAATTCAAGGCCATCAAGAGGCTCGTCGACGAGGGCTACGACAACATCGGTGTCATGCTCCCGCTCGTCAGCCACCCGGAGCAGGTCAGAAGGGCCAAGGAGATAGCCCTTGAGGTCGGTCTCGTTCCGCACAAGGACGTCGAGTGGGGCGTCATGGTGGAGACCCCGGCGAGCGCCCTCATCATAGAGGACCTCATCAAGGAGGGTCTCGACTTCATCAGCTTCGGCACCAACGACCTCACCCAGTACACCCTCGCCATCGACAGGGACAACGAGAGGGTCTTCAAGCACTACGATGAGAAGCACCCGGCCGTTCTCAAGCTCATTGAGAACGTCATCAAGGTCTGCAAGAAGTACGGCGTCGAGACCAGCATCTGCGGCCAGGCCGGAAGTGACCCGAAGATGGCAAGGAAGCTCGTCAGGATGGGCATCGACAGCCTCAGCGCCAACCCGGATGCCGTCGAACTCATCAGGAAGACCGTCTACCGCGAAGAGCAGAGAATGATGCTTGAAGCCGCCAGGAAAGCCCTCAGAGAGTGAAGCCTTTCGGCTTCCTCTTCTCTACTTCGTTTTTAGCCCGCAGCTTGTTCCAATTCTCATGGGATCGTATGGGTAGTTGGCTCATTTATCCACAATAAACCTTTTATACCAACGTTTCGATAGCCGTCTCAATGAAGAGTAAAGTAGAGACGATGCGCGACCAAATCATCAGTGGGCCGATAGTGAAAACTCTCATCGTGCTAGCCTACCCGCTGATCATCAACAGGCTCGTTCAGGTACTCTACAACCTCACCGACACGTTCTGGCTTGGAAAACTCGGTAGAGAGCAACTGGCCGCTCCGGGGACGGCCTGGCCACTGGTGTGGTTTTTCATGTCCCTTGGGATGGGGTTCGCAACGGCGGGCTTCGCCTTTGTGAGTCAGTACGTCGGAGCGAAGCAGTACGAGAGGGCCAACAGGGCCGCCGGAGCGCTCTATTCTCTCATGATGCTCTTCGCCGTAGGGGTTGGCCTCTTCGGTGTGGTTTCGGCCCCCTACCTCCTCAACTTCATGAACGTGAGCGGAAACGTTTATCCCTACGCCCTCGATTACACAAGGGTTATATTCGCGGGGATACCATTCTCATTCACTCTCTTCGCCTTCAACTTCCTGCTCAGGGCCATAGGTGACACGAAGACGCCCGTAAAGATAAACATAGCGACGGTTCTTTTAAACCTCGTTCTCGACCCGTTCTTCATCTTTGGATGGGCGGGATTCCCGGAGCTGGGCGTTACCGGGGCAGCGGTCGCTACGATGTTCTCCAACAGCCTCGGCTCAATAGTCGGCGGTTACCTTCTCTTCAGAGGGAGGGTGGGCATCCATCTAACGGCGGAGAACCTCAAACCCGACCTGGAGTTCTACAAGCGCATCTTCCGCGTGGGGATACCGGCCAGCGTTGGCTCCTCCACCACCGCTCTGGGATTCGTAATCCTCACCAGGATCATTTTCACCCTTGGCGGTCAGTTCGGTAACGCCGACGTCGCCTTCGCAACCTACAGTATAACCAACAGGCTCACGAACTTTATGTTCGCCTTCTCGGACGGGATAAGCATGGCCATGGGCACGATGGTCGGCCAGACTGTGGGGGCGAAGCTCTACGAGAGGGCCAAGACAATAGCGGAGAGGACGATGCTCATAAACTTCACGATACTCGGTGCGGGTACCCTATTCTTCATCCTCTTTCGCGTTCCGATATTCAAGTTCTTCATCAACGACCCCGCGATAACCGCTGAGAGCGCCAAGGTGGTGAAGTACTTCGCGGCATCCCTGCCGTTCTTTGGGATATTCTCGGCAGTTAACAACGTTTTTCAGAGCTCCGGGCACACCAAGAAGAGCATGTTCCTAAGCATAGCCAGGCTCTGGGGAATACGGCTCCCCCTGAGCTACGGCCTTGGGATCATGGTAAAGGACACCGCTGGTCTGTGGCTGGGAATGGGACTCAGCAACATCATAGGGGCCATCGTGGCACTCGCGTGGTTCTTAACCGGGAGCTGGATGAGCCGCATCATAGAGGACAATGGGTAAGTTTTTATAGTGACGTTTCGACAGTTGTCTCACCGTGGTGGCCATGGAACGTGGAAAACTTCGGCAGATGAGGGAGGAGATACTCAACGGACCGATAGAGAGGACCCTCCTCCGCTTAGCCTACCCGCTGATAGTCAGTAACCTCGTCCAGGTTCTTTACAACATAACGGACACGTTCTGGCTTGGAAAACTCGGCAGAGAGGCACTGGCTGCCCCCGGTACCAGCTGGCCAATAATTGGAACCCTCATGGCCCTTGGAATGGGGTTCGCAACGGCGGGCTTCGCCTTCGTAGGGCAGTACATCGGGGCCGGAAGGTACGAAAAGGCCAACCGCTCAGCTGGTGCCCTCTACTCGCTCATGCTCCTCTTCTCAACCCTTACTGCTATAATAAGCCTGGCCATACTCCCCCAGGCCCTCCACTTTATGAGGGTTACCCCCAACGTCTACCCTTACGCCAGGGCCTACGCTCAGGTTGTGTTCGCGGGGGTTCCGCTCTCCTTCGCGTTCATGGCCTTCTCCGCCCTCATGAGAGCGTCGGGGGACACGAAAACTCCGGTTAAGATAAGCATGCTCACGGTGGCCATGAACATAATCCTAGATCCGATATTCATCTTCATACTTGGCCTGGGTGTCGAAGGTGCAGCGATGGCAACGGTGCTTTCCAACGGAACGGGGGCCCTCATAGGGGCGAGAATACTTACCAGCGGAAAAAGTGGCCTTCATCTAACCCGAGAAACCATGAAACCGGACTTTGAGTTCTACGGGAGGATATTCCGCGTTGGGCTGCCATCAGCCGTCGGCCAGTCCACCAACAGCTTCGGGTTCGTTGTGTTAACGAGGATAATCTACGGCTACGGAGACGTGGTCTACGCCGCCTACACCATAACCACCCGCTTAGTCAACTTCATAACCAGCATCTCTAGGGGGGTCAGCATGGCGATGGGGACCATGATAGCCCAGAACGTCGGGGCAGAAAACTACGAGAGGGCCAGGAGGATAGCCGAACGGACCATGATGGTGAACTTTCTCATTGCATCCTCCGCGATAATAATCATTGGGCTCCTGCGCGTTCCCATATTCAAGGTCTTTCTGAACGATCCTGCCGTGATAGCGCAGAGCTGGTACGTTCTCAAGTACTTCCTAATATCCGTGCCTTTCTTCAACGGCATGTTCGTGGTTGTCACCAGGACCTTCAGCTCGGCCGGACACACCAAGAAGAGCATGTTCCTAAGCATGCTACGTCTCTGGGGACTCAGGATACCTCTGAGCTATCTCTTCGGCTACGTTGGGGCGGTGACGGTACTCGGCATCACGGTGCCCCTCGCGAGACTCTTTGGATTCACGAGCAGGGGGGTTTTCTTTGGAATGGGTATGAGCAATTTCATAGCCGCACTGGTGGCCCTGGCATGGTTCCTTAAGGGGACGTGGATGAGGCGGATCATCGACGAGGAGTCGTAGCCGGCGTCCAAATACAACTTCGGCTGACTTACCTCCGGGTGGGGATTTTCAAGAAGTTTCGACTCTATCATCGGCGTCCGGAGGACGCCTTGTTGGGAATGAAACATTTTCAAGGCTGTACTTGGAGAATAAACCCCCCAGTAAACTCATTGTTCTAAAGTGCACGAACTATAAAACCTGCCTCGCGAACAGTCGGAATTATTTGATCAAACTTTTCTCCAGCAAGCTTTGCCTAGCAAAGCTTGACCAAAAACGGTATACTGCCTAATGAGTGTCTTGGTGTGAGGCATGCGCTTGAACTCGGCTTTCTCCCCTTCGGGGTTTGTTTGAGTGTTGGCTGTTCAATTGGTTTACTTTTTTTAAAGCGCCTGGAGGGGCACTGGTTTGGAGTAAACCACGCTCAATCGCTGAAGTTTTAATTCAACCCCCTTACAAAGCAAGTGTCATTAAAAGCATGCCATTTAAAACAAAGCTCCAAAAACAGTTTGAATTATTCCGCCAGCGCTTGCGCAAGCAAGGGCTGTGTGGTGCGGGGGAGGGGATTTGAACCCCTGAACCCCTGCGGGAGTGGATCTTGAGTCCACCGCCTTTGACCAGGCTCGGCAACCCCCGCATGGAGGGTCGAGAATAATGAAATCCGGGGGACTTATAAATTTAACCCAAGGTCCTAAAGACCCAGAAGGAGAATGACTCACCGCTCAAGCTTTTTAACCCCTTCTTTGGTCCCCACGAGGACGAGGTCCGCGATATCTGCGAATATCCCGTTCTCGACCACTCCAGGGATGGTGTTCAACTCTATCTCCAGGTCGAGAGGATCATCTATTCTGTGGAACCTAGCGTCCAGGATGAAATTGCCGTTGTCTGTGACTACCGGCCCATCCTTTTTGCTCCCCGTTCTAAGTTCCGCGTCGGCGTTGAAAACCTCAAGCTCCTCCGCTATGGCGCGCCACGCCGCGGGAATAACTTCTATGGGAACGGGCATCTTCTGACCCAGCCGTTCAACGAGCTTGCTCTCGTCCACAAGGACGAGGAACGTGCCGGCACGGTACTCGACAATCTTCTCCATAGTAAGCGCGGCACCACGTCCCTTGATCAGGTTTAGGTTGGGGTCAACCTCGTCGGCGCCGTCAACGGCCACGTCTATCGCATCGACCTCATCGAGCCCGAGTGTTGGGATGCCGTTCTCGATCGCAAGCAGCCTTGCCTGGTAGGAAGTGGGGAGACCGTAGACATCCTCAAGCTCCCCCTCCATGATGAGCTTTCCCAGATACTCTATGAAGTACGCGGTAGTTGAACCGGTACCAAGTCCAACCACCATGTCGTCCTCGATGAAACTCAAGGCCTCCTTTGCAACGGCCCGTTTCAGCTCCTCCATCCCCCCTCACCCCGTCATGTTGCACGTTATGGTGGCGTTGCCGCTCTTAACGAGCTGATACAGCAGACTCTGGTTCGAGTAGCACTGCGGTGTGAAGTGTATTATGAGGGTGTAGGTCAGGATAACGAAGTAGAGCCAGAACATCGCCCAGCCCCAGAAGGCCTTCTTCAGTACCGCCCTGTTGTCCGACGCATCCGGCGGGAGCTCCTTGGTGATAGCCAGAACAAACCTGTCAGTGACCAGATACAGAAGCAGGCCGACTACCCATCCATACTGAACCTCCGCGGCCAGGATACCGCTGATTATTCCTGTGATAGCACCCCATAAATAAGTGGACAGTGAAAATTTGTGCTCAGGAGCCAGCTTCACTTTCTTCACCTAGATTAGCTTTTAAAAGGTGCTTTAAAACCTTTCCGTTAGAGGGAGAGGGCATCAAGGAAGCGGCGCCCCTTCTCGGTGAGCGTGTAGTAAACCCGCCTCCCCCTCCTATGGGACTCCGCTATAAGTCCGAGACCCTCAAGCTCACGGAGGTGCTGATAGACGGCCTGGTACTTTAGGGTTCTCTCAAGGGCCTCCCATATCTCATAACCGTACATGCTGCGTTCTTTCAACAGCCGGAGGATGTCCAGTTTCGTACCCCCCACCGCGAACCTTTCCCTACCTGTCCCCTCGGCTCCCATACCCTTAAGGCCGCAGCTCGTGACCACAAGGGCTATCCTGTCATCCCGCTCAAAATACCCACTGTCGGCGAGCTCCATCAGGGCGGGGACAACCACACTGGAGGCGTACTCCGCGAACACGCCTTCCCTAGCGAGGAGCCTAGCACCGAGGTCCAGTTCGTCCTCACCAACCAGAACCGCCGTACCTCCGCTCTCCTCAACCGCCCCGACCGCAAGTTCCTTCATGAAGGGATTCTTGACGTAAAGGGCGAGAGCCCGCGTCGGTTCGGCCTTAGGCTCCACCCCAAGAACCTCACTCGCTATTGGGGAACATTGCTCGGCCTGAACTGCAATCAGCTTTGGGACCTCCTCAATTGCACCGATACGGAGAAGCTCACTGAACCCCTTGTAGATACTGTAAAGGTTGCTACCGCTCCCGGTGGGAACTATAACGTGCGTTGGGTTCAGCTCCTCCCACAGCTCAAAAGCGAGGGTCTTCTGCCCCTCCAGACCCACGATGTTGCTCTCAGGGGTCACGTTGTAGAGCCCCCTGCCCTCAGCAAGCCCCTCAGCGTAGCTTATACCCTCATCAACGCTCTCACCGTAGCGAATAACCTTGGCACCAAACGCCACTATCTGGGCCAGTTTGCTGCCCTCTATAAGTTTCGGGACTACGGTGTAGGCCTCCTTCCCGGCACGGGCGGCGTAGGCTGCCAAAGAGGCAGCTGCGTTCCCGTTGCTCGCCACAACAAAACCATTACTGGCGTGGGGAAGGCCGTAGGAAACGGCAACAGTTACAAGTCGATCCCTGAAGGATCCTGTTGGGTTTCTGGTCTCATCCTTGATAAAAACCCTCAGACCCAGTTCGTCCCCAAGTTTGGCACGGATAAGAGGGGTTCCCCCCTCATGCAGGCTGATTATCTCACGCACATCAGGAAGGAGCTCCCTGTACCTCCAGACACCCCTCCTTCGGTGTTCCCATCCAGAGGTATCTACCGATTCGTAATCGTACTTTATGGTAAGGGGCTCCCCACAGGAGCAGGTTGGTGGAATTAGGGAGGAGTAGGTCCTCCCACAGAAGGGGCACCTGAGCCGCATGGAACATCACTCGGTCGTTCATTTAAGCCTTATGGCGTCGAGGTTGTTCGGGGCGCGAGTTGAGAGACCGAACTTCTTGTGTATGCTGGTCGATAGGTCGAGACATTTATGTGCCTCTCCGTGGACGGTTATGACCCTCTCTGGACGCGGCCTCAGGCGAGCCACGTAGCTCACCAGCTCCCTCCTGTCGGCGTGACCGGAGAAACCATCTATGGTTTGGACCTGAAGGTTGACCGGTATGACTTCGGTCTTGCCGTCCTCCCCCACGAGGGGTATCTCCCGCAGACCGCGCTGTATCTGCCTTCCAAGGGTTCCCTCAGCCTGGTAGCTTACGAATATCATCGTGTTCCGCGGATCGGAGGCAAGCTGTTTGAAGTACTCGACGCTCGGTCCGCCGACGAGCATGCCGGAGGTCGCTATTATTATCGCGGGCTCCTCGGAGTCTATGATGTCCTGTCTCTCCCGGCTGTTGGCGACCGGCTTGAATATCGGGTTAAGGAACGGGTTGTAGCCCTCGTGGAATATCTGCTCGCGGAGGTGTCTGCTGAGGTACTCCGGATAGGCCGTGTGTATGGCAGTAGCCTCCCATATCATTCCGTCGAGGTATATCGGTACCTCAAGACCCCCTATCCTCGCGTACTCCTCGAGAACCATCATGATCTCCTGCGCCCTGCCGACGGCCATCGCGGGGATGAGCACCTTCCCCCTTCTTTTTATCGTCTCATGGATTACCTCTATAAGGCGTTTCTCAGCCTCCTCACGGGGCATCTGGTAGTCGTTGCTGCTACCGTACGTGGACTCCATAACAAGGGTCTCGAGGCGGGGGAACCTGCTAACGGCGGGCTCAAAGAGCCTCGTTGGGATGAACTTGAAGTCGCCGGTTATGGCTATGTTGTGCAGTCCGTTGCCTATGTGGAGGTGGACTATCGAGGAGCCGAGGATGTGGCCGGCGTTGTGAAGGGTGAGCCTCATGTCCGGGGCTATGTCCCTGACCTCGCCGTAGTCGAGGGTTATCGTGTGCTTTATGACCTCCTTTATGTCCCTCGGCCTGTAGAGGGGTTCAACGCCGTTCATCTTCTGTATCTCAATGAAATCCTTTTGAAGCAGAACCATCAGGTCCCTGGTCGGCGGAGTTGTGTATATAGGACCATCGAAGAGGTTGAACCTGAAGAGGTACGGGAGCATCCCACAGTGGTCGAGGTGGGCGTGGGTGATTATGATGGCGTCTAGAAGGCCGGCGTCAAGAACGTATCGGAACTCCGGTGCATCGAAGTGTGGAAATGCCTTCTTGGGGTCGCGCAGGGCTGCTATGTTCACACCGAAGTCCACGAGGACGTAGCTCTCGTTGGTCTGAACCAGAAGGGAGCTCCTGCCAACCTCACGGAAGCCCCCAAGTCCCGTTATCCGTATCCACTCACTTTTGGTCTCGGACTTGCGGTAGATCGTCCTGCCGACCTGGCGTAGGAACTTCCGTCTGTCCTTGCTCTCCGCCTGAAGGATCTGCCTGATCGAGTATATGGTCTGACTCTGAAGCGGTGGCGTCCGTACAACACGCGGCGCCCAGTGGACTTTCTGGGTTATGAACCTCAAAGTCTCTCCGTTCTTACCTATTACGAGACCTGGCTTCCTCGCCTCTATTATAACCTCCCCAACGGACGGATCGAAGCTTATGTTCGTTATCTCCGCCTCTCCGGGCACGAGCTCTTTTATCATCTCCTCCGCCCTCTCGGGAGGCAGAAGGACGTCCGGATCCGGACGGACGCTTATCCTCTTTTTCAGGACTTTTGCCAGGTTCTTTATCAGCTCCCCGTCCTGCATTATTGCCTCAGGGTTCCTAACGTAGATAACCAGTTCGGGCCCCTCGAACTCCACGTCGGTTATCCTGGCCTCGGGAGGGACCATCTGCGATATGACCTCTTTGATGTCCTTGAGAATGTCATCTACAAAAGTTTCCCTGCGTATCAACGCCATCACCTCACTTCAAAAGAGCATCTATCTCCTCTCCACTCAGCTCGGTATATCCCTCCGAGGTTACAGTTACAAGGGTTACTCCATCGCCTGTGAAGACATCCCGTCTCATCGCTGTGTTTACTGCCTTTAACGCCAGTTTCACACCTTCATCCAGGGACATGCCCTCTTTGTACCCGTCCTCAAGAATAGCGAACGCAAACTCCATTCCCGAACCGGCGGCGGTGAATTTATCATCCGTCAGGCCACCGGCCATGTCTATCGAGTACAGTGCGGGCTTTCCGTCGTGGCCCGCTATGAGGAACCACCCAAAGTAAGGGGCAAACCGGGTGTTATGGAGGACGTTGGCTGTCAGAGTGGCAAGGGCACTAACGCCCATCTCCTGCCCAACCTTTGCCCGGTAGAGCCTGCTCTCTGCCCTCAAAAGGCGCACAAGACTGAGGATGTCGCCGACGTTTCCAGCGCCTGCGAGGGCCAGATGGTCGTCTATCTGAAAGACCTTGGTAACGCCCTTTGACATGACCATGTTGCCGTACGATGCTCGCTTATCGGCCGCTAATACCGCGCCGTCCTTACACACAATGCCGACCGTAGTCGTTCCCTTTAGCTTTTCAGTCAACTACAACACCCCTGCTGGTCTGCTTTTAGAATAGAAGAACCTTTACAAGTGCGGTTTAGGGGAATAGTATTTAAAGGTTTCGTTTCAATAAGAAGAGCCAGGAACATGGAGGGATGTGGAATGAAGGAGATAGCTCTGCTGACCGGCCCGCCCCTGAACGGAAGGGACGAATATATCTGCGACGCCCTAAAGAACGTCCCTGAAGGAGGCTACAGGTACTACCACGTATTCGATTATATCCGAGATGTTGGAAAGGAGATGGGAGTTAAAATAACCCGAAAAAACGTTCTGGACTTCGCTATAAGCCACCCGGATCTCATGAACGAGATACGGGATGAAGCCTTCGCCAGAATACGAAAAGAGATCGACGGGAGTGATGAGAACTTCCATCTCGTGTCAACTCCCAGCCTCTTCAGGTGGGGGAGCGGAAGCGTTATAGGTTTTACAACGAGCAACCTCAAACTCCTTCACCCAAACCGCGTTATAATAATCCTTGACGATGTCCTTTCAGTCAGGAGACGCATCATAAATGACCGGGAGTGGTTCGAGCGCTTCGGAAAGAACCCGGAGAATATCAAACTCAGCACCCTCGTCATGTGGCGCGAGGACGCGATAAACCACGTGAAGACGCTCGTCCACGAACTAAAAAAGGAGGGGATAGAGGTCCGCTATGTCCTCCAGTTCGGCATACGGCATCCGCACAGCGTTTTCCTCGACCTGATGTTCCACGAGGACGAGAAACCCCTGGTCTACCTCAGCTATCCCATGACCGGTCACGAGGAGGAATACTATCAGAGGGTTAGGGGCTTCTACGACAAGCTGAGCGAGCACTTCACCGTTCTCGATCCCGGCGCCCTCGACGACTGGTGGGTCGTGGCCGAGTACGATGCCCAGGTCAACGCCGATCCATCTATCAGACGCATCAGGATAAAACACCTTCTCGACGGGGAAGAGGTCGAGGAGCTGGACAGGGAAGACATAGAGCAGGCCACCGACATACTCAGGCGCCAGCTCGTCGAGAGGGACTTCAACCTCGTTGACGTGAGCAAGGCTGTGGCGGTCTACCACTACGCTGAAGGGGTCTCAGCAGGAGTTATAAGCGAGATGGCTGAAGCTTACAGGACGCTGGCGGCGATATACCTCTACTACCCATTTGAACGTCGCCCAAGCCCGTTCATGGAGTTCTACGGCATGCAGAACCCGTCGAGGAGGACTATGTTCAGGGACGAGGACGGGATGATAAGGGCGATGGTGGAGGAAAAGGGGTACTGGGCAAAGGCATAAAAGTGAATCGAGGGACTCAGAAAGCGTCGTCAAATGAGTCCCTGATCTCCTGGTATTTTCTTCTTCTGTCCTCCTTATCGAAGTCACACGGTAGGATTTCCTCCCAGCCAGGTCCCCCGAAAAGGGGCTTCTCGTTCGTGGCAAAGTTGGAGTAGCGGTTAACGTGGTACATGAAGGAGGCGTACTGATTGGCAAACCTTGCCATGCCCCGGTGGCGCCTTCCCAGGATCAGCGTGTAGAAGAACTGGATGAAGACCACTATGCCAACGACGAGGTTCAGGGCATACAGAATTATCGCGTACAGAATCCCGAGGGGTATCCTTAAAAGTGCCTCTATCCTTTCTCCCATTCGTATCACCCCATATTACCAATCCTGGGGGTATATTCAGAATCCCTTAAAAAGTTAACGGCCGAACGTTTTTGAGGTACAATGAACAGGAGAACAGGGAGAAAAGGCAGAAAAAAGGTAAAGAATCACTTCTTCACCCATCCGCGGTCCTTCATGGCCTGGTAGACCCTCTGGACGGCGACGACGTAGGCCGCATCGCGCATGTGGATGTTCTTCTCCTTGTGGGTGTTGTAGACGTCCCAGAAGGCCTTGGTCATCTTCTTGTCGAGCTTCTCGTAGACCTCTTCGAGGGTCCAGTAGTAGCCGTTTATGTTCTGCACCCACTCGAAGTAGCTGACGGTGACACCGCCGGCGTTGCACAGGAAGTCCGGTATCTGGAGGATGCCCTTCTCGCGGAGGATGTCGTCGGCCTCCGGGGTGATCGGACCGTTGGCGACCTCGGCGACGATCTTGGCCTTGATCCTGTCGGCGTTCTTCTCGGTGATGACCTCCTCAATGGCGGCCGGGGCGAGGACGTCGACGTCAAGCTCGAGGAGCTCCTCGTTGCTGATGTTCTGTGCACCTGGGAAGTCCTTAACTGAGCCGTGCTCCCTCTTCCACTTGAGGACCTCGTCGGCGTTGAGGCCGTCCGGGTTGTAGATGCCGCCGTGGCTGTCGCTGACGGCGACGACCTTCATGCCGTACTCCTCGCTCATGATCTTGGCCATGAAGTAGCCGGCGTTACCGTAACCCTGGATGGCTATGGTCTTGCCCTTGAGGTCCATGCCGAGGGCCTTGGCGGCCTCGCGGACGGTGTACGCGGCACCTTTGGCAGTGGCGTCTCCCCTGCCGAGTGATCCGCCGATGCTGAGCGGCTTTCCAGTGATGACACCGAAGGCCGGGCCCCTTCTCCTCATGATGGTCTCGTACTCGTCCATCATCCAGCCCATGATCTTCGGGTTGGTGTAGACGTCTGGAGCCGGGACGTCGGTCCACGGGCCTATTATGTCGTAAACAGCCCTTATGTATGAGCGTGCAAGCCTCTCCTGCTCGCCCTCGCTGAGCTCCTTGGGGTTGACTATGATGCCGCCCTTACCTCCACCGTAGGGGATGTCAACGACGGCGCACTTCCAGGTCATCCAAGTGGCAAGGGCCTTAACGGTGCTGAGGGTCTCGGCCGGGTGCCAGCGAATGCCACCCTTGGTCGGGCCGCGGGCCCAGTTGTGCTGGACGCGGAAACCGGTGAAAACCTTAACAGAGCCATCGTCCATCTGGAGTGGGACGCTGACCTCCAGAATCCTCATGGGCCTCTTAAGCCACTCGAGGGCCTCTTCGCTTATCTCCATGAACTGCGCAGCCCTCTCGAGCTGCCTGACCGCCATCTCAAAGGGGTCCTGCTCAACCATGTTTACCACCTCAGGTTTCGGTAATCTGCGATGCTCACTTAGGCGTTTGCATATATAAACCTTTCGATAAAGGAGGCAGGAGAACCGTTGATTTCAAACAAACGGTTATATAAGGAAATTTTCGGCGGAACGGGCCAATCTACCGAAATTTTCGACGAAAAAAAGCGGTGTACATCCAGAATTTTTTATACATTGATGAACCTTGATGTTCGTCAATGAATAAATAATAAAAGAACAGCCCTCAGCGAGAAGTCGGTCATCATAAACTCAGCTCACTCTCGTTGCAATCATCGGGCATCGTTACTACGGGAACGAAGTTAAAACCTTTGCCCGAATATCCAGGGAGTTGTCATAATGTCATGTCCATGGCTTACGTCAGGGTTAAGTACTAACAAACTGGCAGAAACCCTCCTTTAGTAGTTTCACAACGTAGTAAATCGGCTTTTGTCGATAGAAGAGATTAGAAAGCTTTTTATATCATGCCCCACGTTATACATAATGGCTCCTATGCGAACATAGGGGCCGAGCTACATTCAGTTTAGAATGGGGGTGTGTAGGGTTGGAACAACAAAGGGATCAATGGGCAACTAAGATTGGTTTGATTTTAGCGATGGCTGGAAACGCCGTTGGTCTTGGTAACTTTGTCAGGTTCCCAACGCAGGTCGCCCAGAACGGTGGCGGTGCCTTCATGGTGCCGTACTTCATTGCACTGTTCTTCCTCGGAATACCAGTGATGTGGGTTGAGTGGGTTGCCGGTCGCTACGGTGGCAAGTACGGCCACGGTACCCTCGGCCCGTCCTACTACCTGATGGCAAGGGAAAGCGTTAAACCGAGGGGCGCACTCTGGTGGGGTGTCCTGGCTGGAATGCTTGGATTCGCACTGACGGTTCTTCTGAACAGCTACTACCTGCACCTGATCGGTTGGTCAGCAGCGTACACGTACTTCAGTGCCGCGGGCTCGTACTTCGGACAGAACACGGGTACGTTCTTTGACAACTACCTCAGCAACCACGCGGAGGTCTTCCTGTTCTGGGGTATAACCGTCGTGCTGTTGGCAATAGCGGTAGGTCAGGGTGTCAGCAAAGGTATCGAGAGATGGGTCAAGATCATGATGCCGTTGCTCTACATCTTCGCAATAATCATGGTCGGCTACGTGTTCGTCATCGGCTCCCCAATAAACCCCAACTGGAGCACCATAGATGGATTTAAGTTCATCTGGAGCCCCAACTGGAGCTATCTATCAAGCCACTTTGCGGCGGTGATGCTGGCAGCCACGGGGCAGATATTCTTCACGCTGTCCCTTGGAATGGGTATCATCCAGAACTACGCCAGTTACCTAGGCCCCAACGATGACGTGGCACTCTCCGGTATCGCCACGGTCTCACTCAACGAGTTCGCAGAGGTCGTTCTCGGTGGCTCACTCGCCATACCCATCGCTACCGCATACGCCTCAAGGATAGTCCCGGCCAACGTCTTCTCCCAGGGCAAGGACGCCGCCCTCTCATGGATAGGCCAGCACTTCGGATTGGGCTTCTCGTACACCAGCCTGCCGAACGCATTCATCCAGATGGGAAGCGCGGGACGGTTCTTCGGAGCACTCTGGTTCCTGCTGCTGTGGTTCGCAGGATTCACGTCAGCAATAGCCATGTACAACTACCTCGTCGCCCTCCTTGAGGAGGACCTCGGAATTAAAAGGAAGGTCGGAACCTGGATAGTGCTGCTGATATACTTCATCATGGGACTACCGGTCATCTACATCAGCGGCTACATGGACCAGCTCGACAGTTGGATAAGCTTCCAGCTGACGCTACTCGCACTGGTTGACATCATAGTGGCGGTGTACCTCTTCAAACCGAGCAACTTCTGGGACGAGCTGCACAAGGGAGCGTGGATACACGTCCCAACATGGTACAAGTGGGTAACAGTTATAATAGCGCCGATACTCCTCCTGATACCGCTGGTCGGCAACTTCAAGAGCTTCGTCACAGGGAAGATCGGAATAGCACCGTGGACGGCAATAATAGTGATGTTCATCATAGGTGCCATCGAGAGCTACTACGCCATTAAGAAGAAGTACGCAGAGGAGCTAGAGAAGAACGAGGTAATCGTGAGGCTGTGAGGTGGTCAAGATGGGAAGCTGGGTAGTGTACATGATTATAGCGTGGCTAATTATCCTCGGCATGGTAGCGTGGAGCCTTGAGGTCCTTATGAAGGCCGAGAAGCAAAGGGCTTAAATGCCCAACTCTTCTCTTTTATATTGGAGGGATAACCGTGAAGAGTCCTGGTGTTCTACGGGATACAGCAGAGGTGCTCGAGAGCACACTATCCCGGGTTGATAGGTTGACGGTAATCTCTGAGAAGGAGAAGGCCAAGGTAAAGAAACTGCTGAAGGAGGCCGCGGAGGAGTTTAGGGCGGTTTCAGAGAAGGTCAAAAAGGACAACACTCAGCTCGCAGAGTTCTTTTACAAGAAGGCAACGCAACTGAAAACGGAGAGCGTGGACAAGAACATAGAGAAGAGCGGGAAAAAATCGTACATTCAAGCGGTGAAAAGGATGAACCTGTACTCCAAATCCGCCATATACGACTTTGACCCCGATAAATTGAAGGAGCTTAAAAAATCCTACAGAACCTATATATTCGGGATGACGTCCTTTTTCATCCTGGCGGGAATCTACATGAGCCAGATAATGGCCATAACCGCCCTTATCCTGGCGATCCCGATAGTTCTATCGATGCTGTCCCTCCAGAAGAGGGGATACATGGGGTTACTACTGGCGTTCTCGGCGGTCCCGATACCAATCCTCCAAGGCGTAATGGCGCTTACCTACGGGCTTAGGGCCATAGAGAACCCCGAACTGGTCAGCAAGATAGCGCAAACAATGGGAAAGAGCACATCGTTTGTACATGGGTACCTGGTTGTCATGATAGTGCTCAGCGCGGTAGAGCTCTACCTCATAATTACGGGGATTTACATGCTGTACAAGCACAGGCACGCTTTCCTTTAGTAGAGGGCCTCGTTGCCCCTTTCACCCGTTCTTATCCTCACGGCGTCCTGGACGGGAATAACGAATATCTTCCCATCCCCCGGTGTGCCGCTCCTGGCGTTTCTGATGATGACGTCTATAGCCTTCCCCAGATCCTCATCCTTCACGACGATCTCTATCTTCATCTTGGGAAGAAGGTCGTACGGCGGGACACCCCCCTGAACGCCCCTGCCCTGAACCGGATACGCGGTTAGCGGAACTATTCCCATCTGCTGAAGGGCCCCCTTAACCCTCTCAAAGTCGTTGCCCCTGATAATGGCCTCGATCTTTTTCATGATACCACCATGGTGTCTACGCTTAACTCTGGAAAAAGGTTTCGAAAAAGAATGAAGAAAGCGGGGTGAGCTTAAACCTGGGTCCTGAACTTCCTCAACCTCTTCAGGGATATTCCACTCTTCAAGGCCAGCTCCTCAAGGTCGACCCGCCTAAGGTCTTCAACAGTGTAAACACCGGCTTTTTTCAACTTCTTAAGGGTCTTTGGGCCTATCCCCCTAATCCGTAGGAGATCATCTTCCTTGGTACGCCGAGATTTGCCGATTCCCTCAGCCGCCTTGGGAACTCCCTTCCGCTGACGCTCTCCCCGTGGGGTTAGAACCTTCGTCACCGCGGTTGCGTAGGCCCGCTCATTGAGGGATGCCCTTTTTACGGGGGTATCGTCCTCCCGCCCCTCAGGGGGCAGTTTCGGCGGTTCAACGTACCTCGGAACCTCAGGCGGATTGTCGCTTATGTAGCCAAAGACTGCTGGAGGATTAAACGGGTTGTCCCGTTCTTCCAAGGCATCCAGGAGTTCAGCATCGTACTTTCCGGACTCGAAGTAACCCTCAAGCTCATTGGCCAGCCTGTGGAAATCCCGTGCATGCAGGAGGAGCCTTCTGCGGGCGTACTCTTTAGCCTGTCCCGTGGTTATCAGGAACTGCCAGTCACTGGCCTCAAGAATGAGAAGTTCACGCGCCAGCTGCTCCAGGGTCTTGTCGCCCAGACGATCCTTTCCGTAGTAACGGGTCGCCAGCGACACCATCCTCTCCTCGGCGGGATAAACGTGCTCCCATGTCCACTCCGTTTCAGGGTTCCACCACGTCGAATGATCGGAGTTGGCCCCCCACGATCCCTCGGGCAGTTCAATCTCGTGTTTCTCCCCCCGGTAGCCTTCCAGGTAGCGGCTTATCGTGGTCGTCTCGATACCGCGCTGGGACATGAGTTCGAGAACCCTGACGAGCCACTTCACCCCCTCAAACCACCAGTGACCGAAGAGCTCCGTGTCGTAGGGGGATACTATTATGCCCTTCTCGCCGTACTTCGAATCATGTTCCAGTAAGAGACGTTCGACGAGGGATACAAAGTGCCTCGCGTGTTCTTCGACCCGTTCCATAGCCCTCTCCGGGTCGTAAAACTCTTTCTCTCCGAGAGCCACCCCTTTGCCCGTTATCCTCCAGTACTGGCCGCCGCTCTTCTCTGCCTTTCTGTGGAACTCCCTGTACCAAAAATCGCCGGGATAACCGTAGCTGGCGCTCCACACCTGATGTCCCGTCTCCCTGTTGCGTGCAAAAACCGCCACGTTGGAGCCTTTAATCCAGTACGGCCTCAGGGTGGTCTTCTCTCCATCTGCCAGAGGAATCTCCCCGTAAACCTTGGAAACGGGGCCCTCATCAATCAAAGTGCTCTCGACGAAGAAGTACTCAACGCCAACCTCCTCAAGGAACTTCTCAATGCCTTCCCTGATGATCCTCCTCCCGCCAGGGAGCTCCCACTCCCCACCCGGCCTGTAGGCACACTCAGGCAGCCAGATGCCATGGGGCCTCACACCGAAGTGGCTTTCATAGCTCATGACCCCCGTGAGGAGCTGTCCCCGTATGGACTCGTCCCTCCCAAGCAGGGGGAGGTAACCGTGGGTTGCAGCGGAGGTTATCACCTCAACGTACCCCTGATTCTGAAGCTCGCGAAGTTTCCCGACTATGTCACCGTTTATGGCATTCCAGTAGTCAAAGACCCTCCTGAAGTATCCCAGCATGAACTCAACGGCCCTCTCATCGTACTTTCCTGATCTCAGATCGTCCTCCATGAGCCTGAGTTTTCGCCTCATGTACGCGGTAAACTCACCGGTTACGTAGGCGTCGGTAAGCTGTTCGGCCAGAATGGGGGTTACTCCAATGACCAGCTGAAACTTAACCCCCGAATCCCTGAGCCGCTCCAGTTCCATCAGGAGGGGAAGGTAGGTCTCACTCATAGCCTCGTAGAGCCACTCCTCACCGAATGGCCATTTGCCGTGCTTCCTGACGTAGGGAATGTGAGTGTGAAGCACAAAGGTAAAATGCCCTTTCATGTTTGTATCACCACGAGTGTTATTGCATTTGAAGTATTTAACCTTATTCCGGACAGCCATGGGCCCGGCCCCGCTTGTGGACATTGATGCACAGTAATGGCAATTAGATAACCCTTTAAACCTATACCCCAATTCCCTCCGGTGAGAGAATGAAGGAAGGGATGAGCAGCGTTGACATACGCTACGTTGTGAGGGAGCTCCAGGGTTTAGTCGGCTCGCGCGTTGACAAGGTGTACCACGACGGTGACGAGATAAGGATAAAACTCCGCTCGAAGGAGGGGAGGGCGGATCTGATACTCGAGGCCGGAAGAAGGTTTCACCTGACGACTTACATAAAGGAGGCGCCCAAGAGGCCATCAAGCTTCACAATGCTCCTTCGGAAACACCTGAGCGGCGGGTTCATCGATGCAATCGAGCAGCACGACTTCGATAGGATAATCAAGGTCAAGGTAGGGGAGTACACCCTAATCGGGGAGCTCTTCAGAAGGGGTAATGTGATACTCCTCGGCCCCGAGAACAGGATCGTAGCAGCACTCCGATACGAGGAGTACAAGGACCGGCGCATAATGCCGAAGGCGGAGTACCACTTTCCACCCGCCAGGGAGAATCCGCTAGACGTGAGCTGGGAGAGGTTCCTCGAACTCATGAGGGAGGAAAACGTTGAACTCGTAAGGGCACTGGCCAGGAAACTCAACATGGGCGGGGCCTACGCCGAGGAGATCGCACTCAGGGCGAATATTGACAAAACCAAACGCGTGGGCGAGCTGAGCGACGAAGAGCTGCGCGTGGTCTTTGAGGCCATGAGGGCAACGTTCAACGGGGAACCCAGGCCGAACATCGTGTACAAGGACGGAAGAATGCATGACGTTGTTCCTGTGGATCTGAAGAGGTACGAGACCCTTGAAAAACGTTACTTCCCAAGCTTCAGCAAAGCCCTGGATGAGTACTTCGGGAAGATCCTGCTGGAGAAGGCGAGGGCGGAGCAGACGAAAAAGCTTGAGGACAAAAAGAGGAGCCTCCTGATGACCCTGAGGAAGCAGGAGGAGCTGCTCAGGGAATTCGAGGAGGGAATGAGAGAGAACCAAGAGATAGGCGACCTCATATACGCAAACTTCACCCTTGTGGAGCGCCTTCTTGAGGAGTTCAGAAAAGCAACGGAGACCCTGGGGTGGGAGGAGTTCAAACATAGAATAGAAGAAGGAAAAAAGGACGGAAACAGGGTTGCCATGATGGTC
Organism: Thermococcus sp.; assembly: GCA_027065835.1. Classification (GTDB taxonomy): domain Archaea; phylum Methanobacteriota_B; class Thermococci; order Thermococcales; family Thermococcaceae; genus Thermococcus. The sequence continues at coordinate 23,283 of JAMONK010000200.1, forward strand.
AAAGGCATGGACCCCGGGGAAAAATCGGTGACGCTGGAACTTGAGGGCAAGAAGGTCAAACTGTATCTGAACAGGAGCATAGGGGAGAACGCGGAGCTGTACTACGAGAAGTCCAAGAAACTGCGACACAAGCGTGAGGGCGCCCTCAAAGCTTACGAAGACACGAAAAAGAAGCTCGACGAGATAGAGAAACTGATCGATGAGGAGAGCAAGAAAGCCCTATCCGTCAAAAAAATTGAAAGAAGAAAGAAGAAATGGTTCGAGAAGTTCAGGTGGTTCATATCCAGCGAGGGTTTTCTGGTCCTGGCAGGGAGGGATGCGGGCACAAACGAGATCCTCGTAAAGAGATACATGGAGGATAACGATCTATACTGCCACGCGGACGTGTACGGGGCCCCTCACGTGGTTATAAAAGAGGGAAAGAAAGCCGGAGAGAGGACCCTGCTGGAGGCGTGCCAGTTTGCGGTCTCGATGAGCAGGGCATGGGGACAGGGACTCTACAGTGCCGACGCGTACTGGGCGAATCCGGACCAGGTGACAAAACAGGCCCCAAGCGGTGAGTACATGGGAAAGGGAGCGTTCATGGTCTACGGGAAGAGGAACTGGATGCGTGGTCTGCCCCTCAAACTAGCCGTGGGGGTCCTCAAATACGAGGGGGAGGATTACGTGGTCTGCGCCCCCCTGGAGGCGATGAGGTCCCACGCTGAGAGGTACGTGGTGGTGCGCCCTGGTTCGCTCAAGAAGAGTGAGCTCGTGAAACGGATCAAAGGTATCCTCGGAAAATGGGGTTACAACGTCCGCGAGGAGGATGTAATGAGCGTTTTACCACCTGGAAACGGGGATATAGCAGAGGTAGTCGACTGACGCCCCGGTATTTTGAAACTCAAAGATTAAAAACACCGCGGGACATTAAAACACGGTGGAAAGAATGAAGCTCGAACCACTGTACTCCACGGCCCGAAGCGAACTGGCCAAAGACCTGGTGTTTGAGATAGAGGGAGAACCAGTTACGCTCTCGGTAAAGGGAATTCTGCTGGCGAAAATAAATTCAAAGGGATACAATTTCTCGTTTTTTGAGCTCAGCGAGGATGAACTAGTTCTTGCGATTCAGATGAAGGGTTTCGTGGTGTACATCGGTATGGAGGCCGATGAAGAGGTGGGGGAGGACGCCTATCCCCAGATAGCGAGAATCCTGCTGGAGACCCTGACCCCAGGCGTCGCACTCCTGATAACCCGGGCCGAGAGAACCTACGAGGGCAGGGCCGATGTGCTTCTCGACGATGAAATGAGCCAGGATATGAAGGAGTTCTTCTACGGCCTGATACTAAAGCACAGAAGAGGAGAGAGTGTATACGAGCAGACAGAGGTTGCTTAACCCAGAAGCTCGAGGAGAACGAGCGCCCCCACCATGGCGGTTAGAACGATCATCGTTCTCCGGGTGTAGATCTTAGCGGCCCTCCTCTCATAATAGCTCCTTGGGGAAACGTTCAGGATGTACAACCCCAGCAGAGAACCGCTCAACAGCCCCAGAACGTTCTCAACCGTCAAGACGAGGGAACCCCAGAAAACATCCCCCCACCCCATGGCGAGTGATATGCCTATCACGGTGGTTGGGGGAACGAGGGCGGCAGCTATGGAAACCCCTGCGAGGATCTCCGGGATCCGGCTGACTATCGCAACCACGCCCGCGTACCCCAGGAGCATAGCCAGGACTATGTAAACTATCCCGGATTGACCGCGGAGGAGTATCTCAGAGGTGGGCCCGCCAGGCATCGTACCCCCCACCCTCAGGAGGAGGGAGGCCACGAACGCCGAGACGAATATCACGCTGAGGAGCTTGATTATGGAAAGAACGGCCTCAAGGGCGTCCCGTCCTTTACCCATGACGATGTTTATTGAGAACCCATAGAGCGGGCCCAGGATAGGAGAGAGGAGCATCGCGGATATTATCATGACGATGCTGTCGTGTATCAGACCGAAGAGGGCCACTATGGACGCAACCGCACCGAGGGTAAGCTGGATTGGATCCACCTGCGCCTGGCTGTTGGCGGTCTCAATGAGGCCCTCTATAGCTGCCAGACTCCAGCGTCGTTTGAACTTCCTCAGGGCCTTCACCGAATTCGTGTACTTGACGGATCTCCCACTGACGGGGGACCACGTTATGGAGGAATGGGCCTTCCTCAGGTCCAGGGCCTTTCCGAGCTCATCGACGATGTCGTTTATCACAAAGTCGGGTACGAAAGCGGTAAATTTAAGGAGGGAACCGCTGCCGCCGTTAACACTCTCCACGTAGAACTGGACGTTCCACTTGGACAAAATGCCTGAAACCCGCTCCCCCTCACTCTCGTCACAGTACACCTGAAGCCGGAGCATTTAACATCATCCAAGTTAGTGGGCCAACGTTAATAACGTTTCTGATGCCGGTTGAGGTCAAAAGTGTCAAAAATCCCCCCAACTTCTCCGGAATATTTGTCGTTTACACAGCCACCACGCAGAAAGATATTTAAACGCGGTGACCGTCTGTAGTCTGATGCCCATGACGTTTGGGAGTGAGTGTTTTTGGCTTCCATGGGATCCCTTCTGCGTTTAAGGTTAGTTTGAGAACCGGAAGGCGGGATTGTTTTTGGCGTTTCTAAGTTGAGGGGGCCTTGTTTTTGGCGTCCCAGCCTGCAAAGAGATGATTAAGCCAGTGCACTCCCCGTCCCCCAAACGGATTGGGCTGATTATTCCCTCTTTTGGGAGTTTCAACAAGATGGAGGTGTGTATATGAAAGCCGTTTTACCGGATTCTAGGATACCCAAGAGGTGGTACAACATACTGCCCGACCTGCCGGAACCCCTGGCACCGCCCCTTGACCCGGAGACTGAAGAACCCATTGAACCGGAGAAGCTCCGCCGCATCTTCGCGGGGGAACTCGTCAAACAGGAGATGAGCTCCGAGCGCTACATTGAAATCCCGAAGAAGGTCCGGAAGCTGTACGCCAAGATAGGAAGGCCGACACCGCTGTTCAGGGCCACCCACCTCGAAAAGGCCCTGGGAACGCCGGCGAGAATCTACTTCAAGTACGAGGGGGCAACAGTAACCGGCAGCCACAAGATAAACACGGCGCTGGCCCAGGCCTACTACGCGAAGGAGCAGGGAATCGAACGGCTGGTCACCGAAACTGGAGCGGGCCAATGGGGGACCGCCTTGAGCCTCGCAGGGGCGTTCCTCGGGCTCAACGTCAGGGTTTACATGGCCAGGGCAAGCTACCAGCAGAAACCATACAGAAAGACCATAATGCGGCTCTACGGGGCTGAGATCTACCCCAGTCCAAGCGACAGGACGAACGTTGGGAGGAGGTTCCTGAGGGAGGATCCGAACCACCCTGGCGGCCTCGGAATAGCGATAAGCGAGGCGATTGAGGACGTCCTGAGGGACGAGAACGCCAGGTACGCCCTTGGAAGTGTACTGAACCACGTCCTGATGCACCAGACGGTCATAGGACTCGAAGCAATTGATCAGATGAAGGAATTCGAGGAGCCCGACATTATAATAGGGTGCGTCGGAGGGGGCAGCAACTTTGCGGGGCTCGCGTATCCGTTCATGAAAAGAAAACTTGAAGGAAAAGCGGACTACGAGTTCATAGCGGTCGAACCCAGGGCGGCCCCCTCCATGACGCGTGGGGTATACGCCTACGACTACGGTGACTCCGGCGGCTACACCCCCAAGATGAAGATGCACACCCTCGGCCACACCTACTACGTCCCACCGATACACGCCGGCGGCCTGAGGTACCACGGACTCGCCCCAACCCTCAGCGTGCTGATAAACCACGGCATGGTCAAGCCCGTTGCGTACCACCAGAACGAGGTCTTCCAGGCAGCGGAGCTCTTTGCAAAGACCGAGGGGATAATCCCAGCCCCTGAGAGCGCCCATGCGATAAAGGGAGTCATAGAACGGGCCCTAAAGGCAAAGGAGGAAGGTAGGGAAGAGACCATACTCTTCAACCTGAGTGGACACGGTCTGCTTGACCTCGGAGGATACGAAGCCTTCCTAGATGGAAAGCTCGACGATTACGAGCCGGACGTTTTCCCGGCCATGGCGGGGGGACTTTAGCCCCCACATAATTTTGTTTAGAGCCTGGAGAGAATGCCCCGTGGGTAGAAGTCCAGAGCGGCCCTGGCCTGCCGAACCTCCATACCGAGGTTTATCCCGAAGCTCATCAAATCCCTCGGGGAGCGAACCTCCCACCTTCCCCCCGCAGAACTCGTAACGAAACGCGGAACCCGATATTTGTTAACCAAACGCCATATCTCGGCCTGGAACCTAAGGAGGTGACTCAGCTCGTAGGGTTCGGCGTTTAGAAGGGGGGACAGTGAAAATCCGATGGCAACATCACGCTCTGCCGCGAGCCTGGCCAGCACGTGATCGAAGCCTGGATCCTTCCTTCCGAGGCAGGGACATATCAACGCGTCCACCCCAGCCTCGATGGCGGTGCGGTTTATCCGCATATCCCCACCCTGAACGTAGAGTAACGCCCTCGAAATGCGGTTCTTGACCTCCCTGATCAAACTTGGCCTCTTCGTGATGAGAAGGATGGCCACTTTACCGTAGGTTTCGCGGAGGGATTTTACGTCCCCCTTTAAGGCATCCCAGTCGGGGGACCTTTCGAGGACGAGCCCCTTCGTGAAGACAACCTCGTCGAACCATT
>JAMONK010000201.1 GCA_027065835.1 Thermococcus sp.
TCAGGTTAAGGGCGGCTACGTTGAGAGTCTACTCAACGAGTTCCGTATTGGGGATATAGTAAGGGCGAGGGTCGTCTCAAATGAGAAAAGCCCCATTCAGCTTTCTACCAAGGGAGCGGATTTGGGGGTTATCTACGCCCTCTGCACTCGCTGCAGGTCCCCACTTATCCGGAGGGGCGATAAACTTATATGCCCCAAGTGCGGGCACGTGGAGACGAGGAAGCTCTCGTCCTTCTACAGGAAGCTGAAGGTGTGAGAATGGCGAGGGCCAAGAAAGTAGTGGTTATCCACGTTCAGGATGAACGGGAGAAGGAGGAGTTTTTCAGGGAGCTACAGAAGCTTCGTCTGCCCGCCTTCATATACGTCCATGGAAAGCTCAACGACCTGAAGATCAACATTCAGGGAACCAAGGACGAGATACGGGAGGCGACCTACCGGATAAAGGAGATCCACAAGAGGGTCAGGGCGAAACTGTATCCGGACAGACGGGGTTTTTATCGGTACAACGTTGATGACCTGTTCAGGGAATGCGGGACCAGTGTTTCCCTCCCGATCCTGCTGAAGACCCTGGAATTGCTCGGGGAACATGCCGAGGTAAAGGAGGGCGAGCTGGTAACTTCCATGCCTTTCGAGGAGCTTAAAGGGGTCGTTGGCAAACTCGGCGAATACCTTGCGGACCTGTCCTACCGGACAACCAAACAGATACGTGAGGTCATCCTCCCGGTCTCCGTTGCCAGGGAGATGGAGCCGGAAGAGGTCCTCGACATGCTGGTTGAGCTGACGCTGGCCGAGTGGAAGGAGGATAAGTTTAAATATGAACTCGTTAAGAACAAGGAGCAGGCAATGGAGCTGCTGCTGAACCGTTTAAAGAGCGGGGAGGGTGAGGAAAATGAAGATTGAGGTTGTCAGGCGTGAAAAGAACGAACTTGAGTTTTACCTTGAGGGGGAGGATCATACCTTCGCGAACCTGCTTAACGAGGTTCTCCACGAGAACAAACACGTTACCTTCGCCGGCTACACGATTGAACACCCGGTTCTGATGGCCAGAAAGCCCAAGTTCCGGGTCGTAACCGACGGCAAGGTAACCCCTGAGGCTGCACTGGAGGAGGCCGCTCAGAGAGTATTCGACCGTGCAAGGGCCGCTCTTGAGGCCTGGAAGGCGGCAACTGAATCCTGATCCCCTGTTCTCTTTTTACGGTTCTAGGGGAGAACGGGAAATGACGATTGAATACAGACGGGACTTCAGGGACAAGGGGCTCTCAAAACTGGGGGATTCCCTTGTGAACCTTATGTACTCACTCGCCTTGAGCGAGTACCTCGGGGAACCAACGGGAGAACGCGTCCCCAACGCGTCGCTGGCAATTGCGCTTGAGCTCTCCGGGTTGAGGGGACTTGTGCCGCCCAGAACAGATAAACACGGCAAGGGGGATATCGCCGAGGCCGTGATTGCATACGCGTGGCTTGAGGGGAAGATAACGATTGAAGAGGCCGTTGAGATCATCCGCGAGAACCTGAACGACGACGTGAGGCACTTTGCGAGGAGAAAGGAGGCCATCGGAAGGGCACTTGCGGTTCTCTATGGTGAGATAAAGGAGAGGATGGAGGTTTAGGATGTCCTCAGCGCCCTCATCATATCGGAAGGTTGAACTTGAGTGAGAGGGTCGTTGTAAAGTGTTCAAATACGTGCCGGATCAAAACGCCGCACACCAAATATGGGGTAAAATCACAGACTCGTCAAAAGCTCAATGAGTCCGTGTTTGTTCGGTATTTTAGCGAATTTGCTGCTGTGTTTTACCTTCAGAAGCAGTGGGACGTCTCCGAAGAGCTTTAAGACCTTGCCAAAGGGTATGCTTCCCTCCCCCGGCATCAGGTGAAGGTCTCCAACCCCGTAAGCCAGCGCGTCCTCTGGTTCCACCTGGGGGAAGAGCTTCCCAAAGTTGTCGTGTATCATTAGAATAACCGTCTTGTCCGTTCCGAGCTTAACGTCCTCCAGAAGCTTATCTGCGTCACCCTGAGCGCTCAGGAAGGCGTGGGCGACATCCAGTGCAAAGCCGACGTTCTGACTGGCGACGCTGTCCACGACGTATAACGTGTCCTTAACGCTGTAGGTGTTTTCGAGGGCTATGTTCACCCCGAAGGGCTTGACCATATCGGCAAGCTGCTGTATTGCCTCTATTTCCAGATCAAGCCTTCCAGTCTTGCCGCTCTGCATGACGATGACCTTTGCACCGAGTTTTATGGCGACATCCGCCACCGCCCGTGCCACTCGAAAGTGCCTCGTGTAGTAGATGTGATCGCGCAGGTTCACGGATGTGGGCATCCGGACGATGTAGTCGATTCCCACGCCGCGGAGGGTCGTTTCAAGCGTGCGGAGCTTTTTCTCTATGACCTTTCCGTTCATGATGACACCGAGGGTGTGGGGGAATATCGAGACGAAATCATAATTCTTTATCTTGACGTCGGCGAGGGTCGATGCGAGGGTCTTGTCCTTCGTTACGAAATGCGGATAGATAGTTACCCCGATCTCCATGTTACCACCTATGGAAGAGTGGGATGGATAATATAAAAGCTTAGCGAGGGGCAGATTTAAAAGTTCCACCCAAAAATATATGGCGGGTGAGGGAATGAGGGAGAACCTTTGGAAGTACGTCTCACTGATACTGATCCTTCTGCTCGCCATGACGAGTGTTTCGGCGGTTCTGCTCTACATGCAGAACTCCAGTCTTAGGGGGTATACGCCCACCAATGTGACGAGTGTGTCCCAGGTACGGATTGAAAATGTGAGCTGCAACAACACCGAGCTCCTTAGCGAGATAAGCGAGCTGAGAGGCCAGATTGATTTTCTCAAAAGGTTCACCGCCAACGGCACCCCCTCAAACACGACGATAGCGGTTGTCCCCCTGTTCGGCTTGATCGATGATTACACCGCCCTTTACCTGGTTCCGGTCCTCAGGAGGATAGCGGATAACAGCTCCATCGGTGGCGTGATCCTCTGGATAGAGAGCCCCGGTGGGGAGGTCGGTGCCGTGAGGGATATATACACCGCGGTCAGAAAACTTGATCTGGTTAAACCTGTGGTTGCCTACACAGGGGGCATGGCGGCTTCCGGGGGATACTACGTAGCAGTGGCCTCAGACAGGATAATCGCGGACCCGCTGGCGGAAGTTGGGAGCATAGGGGTTATCTACGTCCACTACGACATGGAGAAGAACTACGCACAGAACGGTATCAAGGTCGATGTCTTTAAAACAGGTAAATACAAGGATATGGGGGCGGAATGGCGTGCCCTCACACCTGAAGAGCGCAGAATGATAGCCAACATGGTCGATACATATTTCAAGGCTTTCCTGACCGCCGTGAGCACGGGGAGGAACATGACGATTAACGAGACTCAGAGATACGCGACCGGGCGGACGTGGTTTGCCGTCAACGTAACCGGAACGCTTGTGGACAGTACGGGGGACATGGACACCGCCATAAGAACTCTGGAGGATATGCTAAACGTCACGAACGCCAGGGTGGTGGTGTACAGCGGTCCGGAGCCGGAAAACTTTGGGGTGTACGGTAGCGAAGCCCTTTTCCTCGATCCCAGGTACCTGAGCGCTTACATCAGGAGGTGAGAGGTTGCTCTGTGAGGAGAAACTTGAGGTCTTTGAGAACGGCTTTGAAGACGGCAAGCTCCACCTTCGAATAGAGTTCTATGGTAAAGACGCGCGGAGGATCCTACTGGCTGTACTCCGGGAGCTGTACCTGCCAGAATACGGGGAGGGGTACGTTTACCCCTTTGAGTGTGCAAAGGAGTTCTGGGGAATCTACATGGAGCCCCGCGAGATAGAGGCTGAGGAGTTCCGTTCTAATCCCGTGAAGTTCATGAACCCCTCTATCATGAAAAGGCTTGAGAACGCCGTTCTTGGGAGCCACGCTCCCGAAAATGTGGGGTCTCTGGTCAGATTAGATGGGGCTGAGGTCCACAGGACTAAAAAAGGCCTGCTCGCCCTTGGTAGGAACTTCATTCTCAGGGAGGATGGATTGTTCATCACCTTTAACAAGCCCTCGGCGCGCAGCCTGATACTCAAGTACCTGGGGATGGCAGATGAAGATTGAAGCCATAGTCTGGCTCGCGGTTTCGGTGGTTATACTGTACCTGGTCTGGAAAACCCTCAGCCCAGTTCTATCCCCGATAATCATAGCCGCAACGCTGGTCTATATCCTGTACCCACTCCATAGGAGGCTCTCCACCCGTATAGGGACCAGGGCTTCTGCATTCATTCTAACCGCTGTGGTCACATTGATGACTTTCCTCTTTATCATCGGTTTCGCTGTTTGGATGAGCGATGTCAAGCAGTCCCTTGTTTACTATCTGAACGCGGTCTTCAACTGGCTGATCTCACTTAATCTGCCCCCTGCACTCTCTGAGTTGATCAACAAGCTCAGTGAAAGCATATCACAGCGTTTTGAGGGTTACATCCTGGGGTACACGTATTCCCTGCCCAAACTCTCCCTCCAGGCCCTAGTCATGATATTCGTTTTTTACGGGATCCTCGTAAACGCGAGGCCCATACGGGACGAGATCTATTCCCTGCTCCCCTCGGAGAACAGAGAACTGGCCGTTAAACTCATGGAGAAAACCGAGAAAACGTTGAACGACCTCCTTCGGAGCTGGCTGACGATCAGTGTCCTAAAGGGGGTGGCCGTCACCCTCGGATTCTTTGCCCTCCACATCGTCACGATAGGGGAAGCTATAGCCCTCGGCATTTTCACTGTTCTCCTTGAGTTGCTCCCGGTGGTGGGGGGATGGATAACGTGGCTGGGCGGTGTTGTGTACCTTCTAAACAGCGGTGGAATCGTAAAGGCACTCCTCTTAACCCTCTATGGACTCGTCTTCGTTTCTCCCGTTCCAGATATAGTTCTGCGTCCAAAGGTCAGCATGAGGGAGCGGGGGATAAGTGCCATGATATCCTTCATAGGTATACTGGGTGGGTTAATGGCCTTTGGGATAGTGGGAATCATAATAGGCCCCGTTGTTCTGGGTCTCATGGCAACTCTGCTGGAGGAGTGGAAGGAGACCAGGAGAGGGGCTAGGGCCGGAAGCCGCGTATGAACGAGGCCACCCTGATGGCATCGACAGTTTCCCTCACGTCATGGGTGCGCACTATACTCGCTCCGTTGATAACGGCTATCGCCGTGGCCGCGAGACTTCCGGGCAACCGCTCCGTTGGGTCCTCTCTGCCGGTTATTGCCCCTATGAAGGATTTTCTGGAGACGCCCACGAGTATCGGTCTGCCGAGGACTTTCAGCAGGTTCAGGTTCGCTATTATCCTGGAATCCCACTCGTACCACGGCGGCCATTCCGGCCTCAGGAACCCTACGGCGGGGTCGATCACGACCTCCTCTACCCCGTGCCTCTCGGCTATGGTGATGCTCTCTTTGAGCAGGTCAGTGACTGTGTGTATGGGGTCGCTGAGGCTGCTGGCATCACCATGGGCACAGACGATCACGGGGGTCCCGTACTCCCCCGCTACCTCCCCCATTCTGCGGTCGCCTTTGAGGCCGGTTACATCGTTTATGATGTCCGCACCGGCTTTTATGGCCTCCTCCGCCACCTCCGCGCTGGTGGTATCTATGCTTATCGGCACATCAACATGCTCGCGAATGGTTTTGATGGCCCAGAGGGCTCTCCTTTTCTCCTCCTCAACTGGAATCTGCGTTTCCAGGTACGGGGCCGTCGATTTCGCCCCTACGTCTATGAAGGCTGCCCCATCCGCCACCATTTTCTTGGCCATCCCTATCAGCGCTTCCTCGTCCCCTGCAACGCTGTCCTTGTAAAAGCTCTCCGGAGAGACGTTGATGACCCCCATGACCCTGGGCTTTTCAAGACTAACGCCCGCGAACTTCATCCTTATCACCTCCTCACTACCTCCCTTGTTTCAAGTGGCTTTGCCAAGGGTTAAAAATACTTTTGAGGATTGGGAATGGTGAGGATATGAGGGTGATAACTCCTAGACGGCTTCACCTGGGGCTTATAGACCCATCAGGAACACTCGGCAGGCGTTTTGGGAGTATTGGGGTCGGTCTGGAGGGCGGATACGAGATAAAGGTAACCATGGGAGATTCTCTTAGGATAAGTGCCAGCGGCGAGGATTACGAGACCATAAAACGAACCGTTGAACGGATGAACGGGGCCTTCGAGACGGGAGTTGGATATTCCATAGAGGTTCTCAGGACCATCCCGCGGCATGTGGGACTCGGCTCCACGACTCAGCTGAGTCTGGCCGTGGCCTCGGCTATCGCCAAACTGAACAACCTGGACGTTTCAACGGAAAGGCTGGCGGAGGTTCTTGGTAGGGGACGAAACGGCGGGGCAGGGATCTACACGTTTATCCACGGAGGGTTCGTTCTAGACGGCGGCTCAAAGACGGGGATACCCCCCTTGATCTTCAGGGGGGAGATTCCCGAGGACTGGGCTTTTCTGCTCGTGACCCCTGAAACAGAACGGGGCCTTGATGAGGAGGAGGAGAAACCGATAATGGGAGAGGTTAGGGGCAGGGTGGACGCAGCAATGGAGATATCTTACAGGATACTCCTGGGGTTACTGCCGGCATTGAAGGAGCGTGACATCCGGGGATTCGGAAAGCATCTCTCCATCATTCAGCGTCTGGTGGGGAAGCACTTTGAGGCGTACCAGGGGGGAGAGTTCAGGGAGGACGTGGAAGTTGCACTGGAATTCCTCAGGACCAACACGTATGGTTGCGGTCAGAGTTCCTGGGGACCGACCGTTTACGGACTGATACGGAAGTCGGACTATCCCCGCCTCCGCACTGAGATTGGGGACTACCTCGGGGAACATGGGGTGGGGGCGAGGGTTGAACTCGGTCTCCCCCGCAACTCCGGTGCTGAGATCATCACCGAGAACGCTTTCCTTGAGAAACTCATCGGGGAGGTGGTGGGATGAGCCTGGAACGGTTCCTTGGACTGCCAGGGAAGACCAACGACGAAAAGGTGCTTCAGTTGAGGGACATCTTGGGCAAACTCGGCATAGGATGTGCGAGGACTATAGAGGAACGGGTTGATCTGCAGTTCGATGCCCTCCGCAGTCTTCACAGAAACCTTGAGGACAAAGGGCTCTTCATGAAGCTCGTCATGGCGAACGCCGTAGTCAGCTATCAGCTCAGCGGCAGGGGGGAGGATTGGTGGTGGGAGTTTTCACGTTACTTCTCAGACAACCCCC
>JAMONK010000202.1 GCA_027065835.1 Thermococcus sp.
ATCTCTGATGAGTGCCGTTGGAATGCCGAGCTTCTCCGCTTGGGCTTTCAGCTCGAAGAGCTCCCTCTCGTTTTCAGCCTTAACGACGACCTTCTTCTGTCCCTCGTGGAACCAGGCCTGGAACCATTCACGCTTTTCCTTCTGGGCTTTTAACGCCGCTGTCACCGCTCCGTGAGCGACCTGGACCGCGAACTTCCCCTTGCTGAGTTTGAGGTCGTTCCGTGTGACCATAACCTGCTTGTACCTGAACATCGTCCATCCCACCCTCCGTTGGACGGGGGCTTAATAAGTTTAAGGGAAGAAAAAGAGTTCAAAGTTCCTCTATCTCTTTGGTTTCCTTCTCGGCTGGAATTTCGCCCTCTTTCTTGGGCAGTCCCCCTGGGCGGCTCTTCTTCTTCCTTTCCAGTGCCTCTCTGAGTTTTTCTGCCTCGTACCAGTACCTGTAGGTTAGTCCCGCCAGCACGATGGTCAGGATTATGAACAGTATGCCCACGCCCTTCCACGTGTTGCTCTGCGACGGAAGGTAGGTCTGTGCAACGGCGGCTATCTCCTTGGCCGTGGGTTCGGGGTTCGTCATGCCCGAGAGGGTTTTGTTGATGTATCCTGGAAGTTCATCCGCCCGTGGGTAAACCTTGACCTCTTTGAGGACCACCTTCGGGGGGATGCTGTTTATCGTCACGAGGTTCCCCAGGTAGGTCTGGTGGACGTTTCCAACGGGATCGGTGTACACGAGGGTCGCCTTGATGTTGGTGATGTTTGCGGAGAGGACCTTGAGGTCAACCTGGACCGTTTTTGTTTCCCCGGCACGAATCGTCCCGAGTTTTATGGCGGATGGGCCGTTCAGACTGCTGGAGAAGCCCAGGATTAGGGTGGCGTTCTGAATGTACTCGTAGTTTTTGTTCCCTGCCCCGGCGTTTACTGTGAATTTGAGGCTCACCGTCTTGTTCACGTTCGTGGTGACGTAGCTTCCCCAGGTTCCGTTGTACGCCAGTGCCTTCACGCTTATGGATGGAACGTTGTAAACCTCAACCCCCGCAAGGGTCGGGGAATAAACGACCCGTTTTTGACCTGTTTCGAGGCTCTGGTCATCGTAGAACGTCACGATGGCCTTGCCGATCTCAAACTTCCCGACTTTGGTGGGCTTCAGGATGTAGATGAGCGCCGGCATGTTGGTGAACGCTGAGAGGGTCTTGAGGTTCCAGCTTTTCGCCTGGCTCATGAGCTCGAAGTCGTTAGGGATCGGCGCCGCAACGCTGACGTCGTAGGCGTCTCCCCTACCGAGGTTCTCCACGTTTATGACCACCACGAGGTTGTCGTTGAGCATGATCTTCCTGGGCGTGGCGTTTATCGTCGCGATGACGTTTGCCCGCCGTAGGATGGGTGTCACTTCGGTTCCGGGCGGGGCGTATATCCTTATCGTGGCCCTCTTGTAGTTCGGCTCTACGGTTGAGACAGATATCTTGAAGGGACTGTTGGAGATGACCTTGGGAAGGTCCCCGACCTCCAGGAGGGCTGTTCCGAGGCTCTGGCTTCCTTTGAGGACCTCAATCTTGGCCACGCTTGGTATCGTCGTCAGGAGCTTGACGTAGTAGGTCGTGTTCTGGTACTTCACGGGCAGCTTCTCGTTGACGTAGAGGAGTCCGCTGTAGACCAGCACATCTTCAACCTGTGATGGGGTGTTGGTTCCGCCGCCCTCAACCCCTCCGTTGGCCCGGAGTATCTTGAAGCTGGTTGAGGCCACCTTCGGTACGTACACGTCAAACGTGGCACCGTTGGTGACGGTGTTTAGAACCCGTATGTACAGGTAGTTGTTGTAGTAATAGTTGTCGCCGAGTTTGTACCTGACGCTTCCCCCAGAACCCTTGCTTATTATGAGGGTTCTGGTCTCCCCGTATGGGAGGGTTACCTGGAACGTCGCCTGGTCACCCGAAACCGCGGTCAGTTTGATCTTTATCTGGGGCAGTCCCTGGGGAAGGGTTACCTCTCCCCCTACCAGCATGCTCTGGTTGGATAGTAATCTTTGGAGTGGTGACTGTATCTCTATCAGGGCGCTCTTGTCCTCGCTCTTTATCCAGAGGACGGACACGTTTAAGTACGGACTCTGGGTGTTCGGGTACGCGAACCATTCACCCGCGGAGGCGACGTAGTTCATTGCCCCGGTGGGTCCGGTTACCCTGAAGTATATCTTGGTCACGTTGCCGCCGAGGGTGGGGGCCTGCAGGTCAACGTATTCTATGGTGAAGGAGCCGAGGCTGACCTTATCGGAGGGGCCTAGGCTCACCGCTGAGATGCTTGCGTATTTTGGAACGTCCGCTGACGCTACAGGATGGAATACAGACATTGTTGAGAGAATCAGAAGCCCAAACAGGATTAAAGCAGAGAGTTTTTTCATAGTTTCGACCTCCAGTGGACGGTAGCCTAATTACAAAAGGAAAATGTAGTATAAAGGCGTTACGGTGTAAGCCTCTTCCTGTCCCTTGGGAACAGTACGACTTCCCTTATGTTGGGCAGGTTCAGCATCTGCTTGATGAGGCGCTCGGCCCCGAGGCCGAAGCCACCGTGCGGGGGCATTCCATACTGGAACGTTTTCAGGTAGAACTCGAAACTCTCTGGGTTGAGCCCCTTCCCCTTGATCTGTTCGACGAGGACGTCGTGCCTGTGCTCCCTCTGACCCCCGGAGGATATCTCAACCCCGCGGTACTCCAGGTCAAAGGCGCGGCTTATCTCCGGCTTCTCATCGTACCTCATGATGTAGAACGGTTTGGCCTCGCTTGGGTACCTGTAGAGGAAGTAGAGCGGTGCGTCTTCGTTTTCGAGCATGTACCTTCCGAGGAGCTTCTCCCCCTCGGTGTCTATGTCCTCGCCCCAGGGAATTTCCTTGCCGAGGTCGCCGAGGATTTCAAGTGCTCTATCGTAGCTCAGCCTCGGGAAGGGCAGTTTTGGCTCCTCAAGCTCGAAGTTCAGTGTTTCAAGCTCTCTGAGGTTGTTTTCGCGGACGTAGTCAATGGTATGGGCCACGAGCCTTTCGAGGAACCCCATCACTTCCTCCTCGTTCTCGATGAAGGCCATCTCGGAATCCACGCTCCAGGCCTCGTTGAGGTGCCTCGTGGTGTTGTGCTCCTCAGCCCTGAAAATCGGCGCTATCTCGTAAACCCGGTCCAGACCGCTCGCCATCATTATCTGCTTGTAGAGCTGGGGACTCTGGGCGAGGAAGGCGTCCCTCTCGAAGTACTTCATCGGGAAGAGTTCGGTGCCTCCTTCCGTGGCCGTGGCGATTATCTTCGGTGTGTGGATCTCTATAAAGTCGTTTGAGTGGAAGAAGTCGCGGAGGGCTTTAAAGACGCTTGACCTTATTTTGAAGATGGCCATTACCTCGGGGTTTCTGAGGTCCATAAATCGGTTGTCGAGCCTGGTGTCGAGCTCCGCTTTGACCTTACCCGTTGGATCCAGCGGAAGGGGGCTTTTGGCCCTACTCAGAACCTCCAGCCTCTCCGGCAGTACCTCAAACCCGAGTTTTGCCTTTGGTGTGAAGTTGACGACTCCCTCAACGGCCACAACGTCCTCAGCGTTTAGCTTGGGGATGAGCTTGAATATGTCGGGCTCAACCTTCTTCTTTGGGGCCGTTATCTGCACTATGCCCTCTCTGTCCCTTATCCATAGGAATTTTATTCCACCGAGGTCTTTTACCTCCCACACCCATCCGGCGATTTTGACCCTCTGGCCGTTCAGTTCCTCCGTTATCTGGTTTGAGTAGTGTGTTCTGTACATCCCAATTACCTCCGTCCAAATTAAAAGAGTCAGATGAAGGACAGCTTAACCTCTTCGCCGACCATCTGGGAAAGCAGGTTCTCCAGGACGCTGGGTTTCTCAGGGAGCTTTTTCTTATCCCTGCTCAGGATGAGGACCTTGTAGTAAGTTCCGCCCCCTGGTTTGTACACCACGCTGACCCCGAAGACCCCGGCCGGGTAGAGAAGGTCGGTTGCGAGCTTCTTCACCTCGTCCGTTCCCCGAACTTCAAGCCCCTCTATAACGCGGATCCTCTTTCCGAGTTCTCTCATTAAAGCTTTGATGTTTCTACCGCCTTTTCCGATGGTTAGCGGAACATCCCCGGGGCCCACCATTATGACTATCAGGTCGCCCGCTTCGACCGCCTTTTTGAACTCTATATCAACGTCGCCCAGGAGTTTGTAGAGAAGTCTCGCTACCTTAACATCAAGCTCGGAGATAACACCTTCCTGGAGCTTTTTCTCATCCGCAGGACATAGAATGTCGTCGGTCTTCAAACACACCTCACAGATTGGTGCTTTCATTTCCTCACCTCCTCCCGCTCAAAGAATGAACTTGATGGACTAACCTAAATTCAGAGGGCTCTTTAAAAACCTTATTATGGGTTGGAGGGGACGGAGGAGTTCTCAGATTTCCCCCTCTATCTCCCTTCTCAGCCTCTCTACAAACTCCTCTGTGAAGCGGTGTCTTTCCCGGGCGAGCTCCTTGGCGGTTTCCGTGTACATCAACTCTTTGAGCTGGAGTATCTTCTCCTCAAAATGCGCCAGGGAGTCCTCAATGCTTCTGCCGTGCTCTCCGGAGTACATGAAAACCCTGGCAACACCGATAGCACCTATTGCGTCGAGTTTATCCGCATCGCTGAGGATCTTTGCCTCGAGGGTTCTGGGTTCCGGCCCCCCCGAGAAGCGGTGGGCCTCTATTGCGTGGGCAACGGCCTCGGCCCTCTCCGCTGGGTACCCCATGCTCTTGAGGTACTGCCTCGCTATCCTCGCTCCCTCAATGGCGTGGTCCTTCACCTTTCCTGAGCTTTCCAGGGGCCGGGCGATGTCGTGGAGGAGTGCGGCCAGGGCGAGTATCTCCAGGTCTGCCCCCTCAGCCTCACCTATGTGGAGGCACAGGTTGAAGACCCGTTTAACGTGACTGAACCCGTGGGTGCCCTCCCGTCCGAAGAAATGTTCCGCGAACTCCCTTGTCCTCTCTATCAGCCTAATGCTCCTCTCATCCTTTATGAACTTGCGAACGTCCATTCAACCACCTAGGCTCTCATCCAGTATCGCCTTTAAAAGCTCAACGATGGCCTCGTGAACCTTGAGGTCTATTCCATCAACGCTTGGCTCCCTCCTTTTGGTCACCCCGTCGATGAGCCCACCCTTCGTGAGGAGCTGGACAACGGCCCCTTCGTTCCAGTCCCGTAGAAGGTTCTTCCCCGTCTCCACTGAGGCCTCCGCAACCAGCCCGTAGGCTCCCCAGTTCGACACCGCGGAGAGCACCAGCCCATCAACCTCAACGGTGCTGGCTATCCTCTCCCCGTGGGGGATGTGTCTCTTGATCAGCCCGTGGATGTTCCCCATTCCGACCTCGTTTCCCCCGTCCCCTATGCCGATTGTGGGAATTCCGGCATCCCTCGCGTTCATCACTTTCTCGTCGAACCCTTCCCTCTTAACCTCCACACCGCTCATCGAGTAGTACTTCCCGTCCTCTGCCCTCCCTGGGGTCTCAACCGCCACCACGAGACTGTAGTCCTCAGGTTCCGGCTTCCGAACGAACTCAACGTGAAGGGGCTCCATGGCCTTTTCAACCTCGGGGTACGTCAGGATCTCAGCCCTTCCCCCGAGTGCCTCAACGGCTCGGTAGATTGCGAGCGCCCCCGGCGGGCCGTCGGTCTCCGGTATGAAGTGGGGTGGAACCCCAAACCCCGTGATTATGAGGGTTCTCTCGCAGTTGTCCAACAGCAGTCTGGCGGATTTCTGAAGGAAGTTGAAGTTATCCCTTCTGTATTCCAGATAAAGGCGGAGCACACCCCTTCTGCCAACGTCGGTGTTTATGAGGTGGGCTATCATTGGTCGTCGCCTTCGTCCTCGTAAACAACTATCCTGACGTTCTTTCCTTTCACCGCTTCCTTAAGCTCCCACCAAAGGGCCGTGGGCTCCTCACTTCTGTGGGTGAGCTCCTGGCCGTTCTCAAGCCGGACCTTTTTCTCGGAGTACCTCACAAAGAGTCCATATTTTTCGAATGTTTTTCTCATTCTCCCCACCTCAGTATCTTTTTGAGCTCATGAAGGGTCTTGATTTCATAGTCCGGTAGATGGTGCCCATCCTCACCGGCGCGGTTTATCCAAACGGATACCATACCAAGGTTCTTTGCCCCGTACACGTCCTGACTCAGGGAGTCCCCCACCATTAGGGATTCTTGTGGTTCCGCGTTAATTGCCTCCAGTGCCGCGAGGAATATCCTGGGTTCTGGTTTTATCGTGTTGACGTCTTCCCTGGTGATGACTACGTCGAAGTAGTGGGAGAGCCCGGTCAGTTCCAGCTTCAGCCTCTGGTACTCCGGTCCGCTGGTGACGACACCGAGCCTGTAGCCGCTCTCCTTCAGCCATTCCAGGGTGGGGACGACGTCGGGGTAAACGTGGAGTTTGTGGGGGTACTTCCTCAGGAGTTCCTCGTACTGGAGGTCAACGTTGAAGAGTCTGAAGAAGAAGTTCCAGTCGTGCCAGTCATACGTGTCTCTCCTCCCCAGTATCTCCCCCAGGAACTGATTTCTAGCCTCTTCCTTGCTTATTCCGAATTTTTTGGAGATCCTGTCGTAGACCTGGGGCAGGAAGAGGAGGATGAGGGGTTGCTCGGTTAGCAGTGTCCCGTCGATATCGAATAGAACGGCCCTCACGCTACCACCCCTTGACAAGCAGTGAGAGTATCTCGACTTCATCTTTCAGGTTATCGTCCGTTATGATGCCCCAGATGACGTCCTTCTTTTCAAGTATCTCCTGGAAATGCCGCAGTATTTCATGGGCTTCCTTCAGGGGGAATTCGGGCCCGACCAGGATCCCGATGAGCCCCCGGTCCCAGAGGCCCCAGTGCCAGTCAAAGTTGACCCTCTCAAGCAGTCGTATTATCCCCACGTTTCCGCCCTTTATCATGTTGAACAGGTCGGCGTAGTCGATGTTCACGAGCATCTGACTCTCGAGGTAGTAGTAGAGACGCGAGAACATCTCGGCTATCTTTCTGGATGCCAGCTCGTAGGACTCGGCCACTGGAACGTTCTTACCGAGGAACTCCCAGAGTGAGTCGTAGAATACCGTCTCAAACGCCTCGGCCCACCCGGGTTTTTTTCCCTGGACGAGTTCTTTGT
>JAMONK010000203.1 GCA_027065835.1 Thermococcus sp.
TTTCCTGGGGTCTACTCGGCTTACGTGTACAAAACCCTTGGCATCGATGGGATACTCAAGCTGCTGGATGGACTTACCGACAGGAGGGCGCACTTCGAGAGCGTGGTGGCCTACTGGGACGGGGAACTCCACCTCTTCTCCGGCAGGGTAGATGGGGAGATAACCACTGAGAGGCACGGAAGCGGCGGCTTCGGCTTCGATCCGGTGTTCAAACCGACGGGCTTTGAGAGGACTTTTGCCGAAATGACAACCGAAGAGAAGAACGAGATATCCCACCGCGGAAGGGCCTTAAAGGCCTTCTCAGAGTGGCTAAAGGAAAACCTTAAATAAAGATATCCCTCAACTTCCAACAGTTCGAGTTGTACAAATGACGAAGGGGGTCGCCATGGGTTTCTCACTTGATGGGACCGATATGAGGTTGTTGAGGGAACTTAAGGAAAACGCGAGGGAGAACATAGCCTCGTTGAGCAAGAAACTGGGAATTCCAAGGACCACGGTCCACTACCGCATCAAGAAGCTCGTTGACGAGGGCATAATAGAGAAGTTCACCGTGAAGCCCAACTACAAAAAGCTGGACCTTGGAACCACGGCCTTCATCCTGGCCAGGTACGATCCCGAGTCCGGTCTGAACCAGCGCGAGGTGGCCCAGCGTATAGCGGCCCTTGACGGCGTCTACGAGGTTCACATCATAGCGGGCGAGTGGGACCTGCTTATAAAAGTCCGCGCCCCGAGCTCCGAGGAGGTTGGCAGGATAGTCGTCGACAAGCTCAGGGAAGTCAGGGGGATTGGTCAGACGGTCACGATGGTCTCCTTCGTCACGGTCAAGGAGGAGCTTTGAATTCAAGGGCGATGATCGGCGTTCTCCTTTCTGATTTCGTGATGATGCGAGGTTTGGTGAGCCCTAATACCGCCTACATGACACAGCACTCGTAGATTATCTCGATGTCCCTCACGGTTCTTGCCCATTCGATAATCTTTTTTGGAGGATTCGTCAGCCTGTCAACCCCCGCCAGAACCGCCCCCCTATCGAACTCAAGGCGCCATCTCCCCATCGGCCGCATGCATCCTATGCTCAGCTCACCGTCAAACCTCTCGCGGGCGTATTCAACGACCTTGAGGCTTTCCGCAACACTCGGCCTCGGGACGTTCTCCATCTCCGTTCCCCTGGTCGGGATTAAAACATCCAGAACAAGGACGTCTATCGGGTACTCGAGGAGAAGGTCAATGGCCCGGTACTCCCAGCCTATCCTCCCGAAGTCGAGACCTACAGTTATATGGGGTGCGACCCTAACCCCGGCTCCGGTTAGGATGTCCATAACCCTCAGGTAATCTTTCACGGTCTTGTCTATCTTGTACACGCGTTTTATCACGTCATCGTCGCCAACGAAGTCGAGGGAGACCGCGTCGACGTACCCGATCCAATCCAGATCGCTCTCGTCTATGAAGCCGACGTGGGCGTTGAGCTTGAGGTTCGTCCTCCGCTTGATCTCCTTTATCTCCTCGGCATGGAAATCAAGGGGGACCTTGAGCCTGCCGTCCATCCCGCCGCTGAGGAGACAGCCGAGGTAGCCCTCTCTGGCGAGGTTCAAGCAGTGGTTCAGCAGATCGCCCCGCTCGGGTTTCAGCATACCCCCGAGGTAGTGTCTTCCACAGTGCGCACAGTTGAGGGCGCAGGCGCTCCCCGTCACGGAAACTGAGGGGAATTTGAGCCCGGGTATGTAGATCTTCAGTTTTTGTCTTCCCGTCATTACCTTCACCCCTTGTGAGGGCTTGTGGTGGTCATCCAGATCCATTCCAGTTCACCCTGCCCTCCGGGAAAAACTCAAAGTTGGGGATATAACGGTTTTGGGACAATTCTGTGGAAAAAGAGAAATGGGGGTCAGCCCTTCCTCTTTCTGAAGAGCGGCCACCAGGCCTTATCGCCGAAGAGGCTCATCATGGCGGGTCCTATGAAGTAGACCGCCATTATCGCCGTTAGCAGCACGCCGAAGGCGAGGGCAAAGCCCATCTCCCTGGTTCCCCAGGTGCCGCTGAGCATCAACGATCCGTAGGTGGTTGCCAGGACGGCTGCGAGGCCTATCACGAGGGTGTCCATGGTTCCCGCTGCGACTATCAGAGACTCCACCGCGGAGCGCCGTTCAAACTCGTCCCTGGCCTTCACCAGGTAGAAGCTGTTGTAGTCTATGCCGACCCCCATGAGCACGACGAAGACCATCAGCGGCAGGAACCACATGACCTCCTGCCCGAATATCTTCTCGAAGAGCCACGTCGATACCCATATGCTGGTCATCACTCCGAGGAATATGGTGGCCATGGTGGACAGCACCGCGGGCATTCCCCTCAGCGTCGGTATCAGGGAGAGGAACATGAGCAGCAGGGCAACCGGCAGGATTCTGTGCCAGAAGATGTTGTTTATCTTGTCGCTGAGGTCCATTGAAAGCGCCGCGCTCCCCCCGACCATGGCTTTCTTTATCTCCCCGCCCTTTTCGGCGAAGCCCTTGACGTAGCTCCTGAGATCCTTGACGAGCTCCTTGGCTTCGTTGCTGTCCGGGCTGTACTTCCCTGAAACCTGTATCAGCACCGTTCTCCCGTCCTTTGAGATGTAGCGCGAGCCTCCGAGCGATTCGATGTTGCCGAGGCTCAGGTTGCTGACGGGCTCCCCGTAGGGCATGGTAGGAGAGTAAACCGTGGTGACCCCGTTGAACTTTGATATCCCCTGACTGATCTCCTGGATCGTCTTGAGGTCTGAGTCGCTTATCGGTCCGTTGAACTCCAGCACAACGTAGTACGGCGACGACACAGCCGCCCCGAACTTCTCTTGGCTGAGCTGGAGGAAGTGATACGTCTCGCTGTTCTCGGGGAGGAAGAGGGTCATGTCATGACTTCCGTTGAAGTGGAAGAACGTGTAGGTCGCTGGAACGGCTATCAGCAGTCCCACCAGCAGGACAACTTTGGCGTGTTTGGTTACCCATTCGGCTATCCTGCTCCTCTCGTGAACGTCCGGGGATATGAACCTGAGATGCCTCGGCCACCAGAAGGCCGCTTTGTCACCAACCAGGGCTGTTATTGCCGGTATGAAGGTCAGGCTGGCTATCAGCACGGTCACAACGGCGAGGGGTGCTATTATGCCCATCTGCTGGAACATCGGGAACTCGTAGGCCAGGGTGAATGATGCGAAGGCTATGATGTCGGTGAAGGCGCTGGCCAGGACGGCGTCCTTGGAGCGCTTCAGGGCCTCGGAAACAGCCTTCTCGTGGGCGTAGCCCTCGGCAAGATACTCCTTGAAGCGGTGGAGGTAGTAGGTCGAGTAGTCTATCCCGAGGCCGAGGGAGGTGGTTATCGTTATCATCCTGGCCCAGCTGCCAACGTCAGTGATGCCGCCCTTTGCCGCCAGGTACGTCAGCCCAAGCGCGGTTAGACTCGCCGTTGCGACGCCCGTGAACGGCAGCAGGGTGGCCAGTAGGGCGGCCCCCATCAGGATGAACAGGATGATCAGTGCCCCCAGGACGCTGGCCCGAGTTGTTCTTTCGTTGTCCTTCTGACCGAGGGCAAACA
This sequence comes from Thermococcus sp., assembly GCA_027065835.1. Taxonomy (GTDB): domain Archaea; phylum Methanobacteriota_B; class Thermococci; order Thermococcales; family Thermococcaceae; genus Thermococcus. Next base: position 3,556 of record JAMONK010000203.1, read on the forward strand.
TCTCGTGGAGCTCCATCGGGTTGCCTCCGAGGGCCCCGGTTACGTTGGGGTAGTACTTCTTGAACTCCTCGATGGCTATTCCCTTGACGATGGTTGCGTTTCCGGCTAGGTACTTGTACTGATCCTGACCCGGTGCCGTTTTGCCCATAGGGACGAAGGTTATGAGCATCGTGGTGTTGTCGTCGCTTTTGAAGGCCTCTATGTAGGACCGGGCCGTTCTGTAAACGCTGGGGTATATCTGCTCTGCTATTGGCCTAACGTCATTCACAGTGAGGGCATTCGGGTTGTTCTTAAATGTGAAGGCCAGGTCAACCAGCCGGGTGGTGTTCACGTTGAACTTTACCCCACCAACACCTTTCTCGACGTAGGGGCGGATTATCCTCTCAACCTCCGCCTTCACGATGGCATCGAGCCTCCCCCCATCCAGGGGGTACCCTTCGACGACCTCCTTCACTATCCTCACAACGGCCCCTTTAACCTCCTCTGGGGTTCCGGGGGGAAGGGTCCCGTTTATCTCCGCCATGGTTGCGTTGAGAAACGTTCCTTCCGCCAGAACCTTTGGGCTTCCCCCTCTGTAGAGGGCCCGTACCATCCCCGCGGTTTGGGGCCCCTTGACGCTCCCTGGGAGGAGTGCCAGGACGACACTAACCGTGGCGTTTTCAAGGTTCTTCCCGCTTATTATCCCATCAGGGTTCGACGCTGCCTCATCAACGACAAGCTCCGCAACGGCTTCGGGGTTCATGACCTTCCCAGTCAGCCTCTTTATGAGACCCTCCTTGAGCGTGTCCTTTGCTATCCCGTCGAGCTTTCTACTCTCCCCGTGGCTCTCATAAACGGCCTTTAGAAGGCTCCTCGGAGTGCTTTGAGGGCTGAGCTTTGAGGTCACCTCCACGGTCGCGTTCTCAAGGGCACCGGGACTGGTGGATATGAGTCCCTCGGCGAGGGGGTCGCCGTTCAGGATCGTGCTCACCATCAGTGGAACGGCTTTTTCAAGCTCTTGGGGAACCTCCTTATCAAGAACCTCCGTTAGAAGGGAGCTTTCCAGCTCCTGGGTCGGCCCCTCCCTGAGAAGGGTCATGAGTATCTCCGCCGCCCTTGGGCTCTTGGTTATCGGACTGTTCGGGTTCCTCTCTCTGAGGAAGGCCAGTGCGAAGGTGACCGTCGCGGATTCAACGGCGTCGGCCTTCGGATTCTTTCCCAGGGAGATGGATGCGTTGACGAGCAGGGACATGGCCCTCGGATCGACTTCGCCAATTCCTGGAACCTTGAGCGTCGTGTTGCTCTCCGCTACTGCCTCTGGAAGGGAGTGTAGTGTGGCTGTGGCCATTCCGGAGACCGCCCCCTCAAGTTCGGCCGGCTGAAGCCCCTGGAGGACGAAGTTTGAGCCCTTTTCTGCGTCGAAGGCCTGAACCCTCGAGATGAATCCCTTCCCGTACAGCTCGACCATCCACCTCTGACTCTCGCTGGTTCCGTTCAGGATGATCTTTTCGGTGGTCTCGGCGAGAACACCGTCGGTTACGCTGCTGCTCCCACCCTGAGCGTAGATCGGATAGAGGGCGTTGAAGACCGCGAAGACGAATTCTTCGGTGGTCCCCGTTTGTGAGGCTATGGTATTGGCCTCTTCCTGGCTGAGCGTCCCCCGGTTGTAGGCGCCGATACCTAAGAGCGCTTTATGGACCGCTATGACTCCAATGAAAGTTTTCCCATAGCTCTCGTTCAGGGAGTAGAGGGCGGCGTTGGTCTCGGTTATGCTTGCGTTTATGTTTCTTAGAAGGGCGCTCGTCTCGGTGAGGTTTTGGTGCAGCATCACATAGGCGTGGTCTGTCTCGTTGAGGGCGAGGCTCAGGTTGCTCATCTGGGCGTACAGGGTGGTGAGGTTCCTCCTGAGGGCAAGGTATCCTTGGGCGGTTGCTAGGAGGCTCTCCTTCATGACCTCCGTTGTGTTGGCCAGGGCGTAGGTCTGGTAGAGGACCTTTCCATAGCTCTCGTTGGTTTTAACCGCCGTTGAGTAGAGCATCCCGCTGACGTTGGCAGTCATCCTGGTGACGTTGAGGGCGACCTCATAGCTCATGTTCCGCAGCATGTCCATCACGTCGTAGTAGGAGGTAACGTTGTGGGCGTACCTCCCGTCGACCCGCTCCTTGAAGGCCTCGTAGGCCTCCCTGCTTCTGGCGTCGTTAACCTTCACGTTGGTGAGTATCAGGTAAGTTGTGTTTTCGCTTCCGGCCCCGGTGAAGTTCTTCGTGACTATCTCCTGGACTTCCACGGACTCTATGTGTTTTGGGAGCATCTGATCCATCCCGTACTGGGTTATGCTGTTGAGCTTTACGGCCAGGGGTATCGATACCACGATTATCAGCAGCCATATCACGAGAACGAGCTTCCCGTGGCGCGCGATCCAGTCGTTCCAGGCCATTGGAGCACCTCCACAACTCTTTTAAAGGGGTTGAATCCTATATGTCAGTAACAAATATGTCTTTAACATATAGGTTTAATTCAGACATGTCTACTTCGGAGAGGTTATAAACGTTTTGGCGGTGGGAGAGATGCCTAGGGATGAGGCGGAACTCGTGAGGAGCATGTTCACGGTTCCCATGCGCAACTTGATCCTCCTGATAATAGGGTTGCGGGGGGAGGCGCACGGCTACGAGATACTGAAGGAGATAGAAACGATAGCGTCGGGGATATGGAAACCCAGCCACGGGAACCTCTACACCATGCTCGGTAAGATGGTTGACGAGGGCCTTGTTGAGCCTCACGAGGAGTACCGTGGGAAGAGGAGACTCGTCAAGTACTCCCTGACGGAGAGGGGCTGGAACTACCTCAGGGAGGCCAATGAGCTCGCCCTTAAATCCCTCTACACCGCCCTCCAGTACCATGAGATGATGAGGAAGAAGCTGGAGGAACGCGGTTACGGGCGAGAACTGGCCGAGGAGGCTATAGACGAGTACCTCAAGGTTCTCGACAGGGTCTGTGGCATACTGGACGCCAAGAGAAAGGCCCTCAGGGAGATGCTTGAGAGGAAGTGAATGTTGGGTGTCGCTTTCCCCGTTCAAAAAAAGGGTAGGGAGTCAGAAGAAGGGGTTGTGGAACTTCCTGCCCGGATAAACTGCTATCCCCTCGAGCTCCTCCTCTATGCGTATGAGCTGGTTGTACTTGGCGTTCCTGTCCATTCTCGCCGGGGCACCGGTCTTTATCTGCCCGGTGTTCAGGGCAACGGCCAGATCGGCTATGAACGGGTCGTCGGTCTCGCCTGAGCGGTGGGACACCACGACACCCCATCCGGCGCGGTAGGCGGTGTAGGCGGCGTCGATGGCCTCGCTCAGGCTGCCTATCTGGTTGACCTTGAGGAGGAGCGCGTTGGCGGCACCCATCTCGATGGCCTTCCTTATCCTCTTCGGGTTGGTGACGAAGATATCGTCTCCGACTATCTGTATCTTCTTCCCGAGCTCCTTCGTTATCAGCGCGAAGCCCTC
>JAMONK010000204.1 GCA_027065835.1 Thermococcus sp.
CGTGCTGAAGGGCGCCGTTGATGCGGGCCTGGACGTTCCACACAGTGAGGATATTTACCCCGAGGACTACAGGATAACCGGTGAGCACGTTGCCAACTACGCCAAGGCCCTCAAGGAGGAGGATGAAAGCCTCTACCGGAAACAGTTCTCAGGTTATCTCACTAGGGGATTAGAGCCCGAGAAGCTCCCAGATCACTTCAATGAGGTTAAAGCGAGAATTGAGGAAAAATTTGAGGGGGCGAGAGAATGAGCGACCCGCGGGAAATGACCCAAAGAGTCCTTGAGGAGTGGCAGCCGAGGACCAAGCTCGGCACGCTCGTCAAGGAAGGCCAGATAACTGACATTCACGAGATATTCCGCAAGGGGTACCAGATCAAGGAGCCGGAGATAGTGGACGTCCTCCTTCCGGAGGTCAACATGAGGGAGAACCAGGAGGTTCTCGACATAGCCCTCACCGTCAGGATGACCGACAGCGGCAGGAGGATCAGGTTCCGTGTTCTCGCCGCCGTCGGCAACAGGGACGGCTACGTCGGCCTCGGAATCGGCCACGGGAAGGAGGTCGGAATAGCCATCAGGAAGGCCATCAACTACGCCAAGATGAACATCATCGAGATCAAGCGCGGCTGCGGTTCCTGGGAGTGCAGGTGCAGGAGGCCGCACTCAATTCCGTTCGCCGTCGAGGGCAAGGAAGGAAGCGTCCGCGTCAAGCTCATGCCGGGACCGCGTGGACTTGGGCTGGTCATCGGTGACGTCGGTAAGAAGATACTCAGCTTGGCGGGCGTCCAGGACGTCTGGTCACAGACCCTCGGTGAGACGAGAACCACCGTCAACTTCGCCAAGGCAGTGTTCAACGCGCTCTACAACACCAACAGCGTCGCCATCAAGCCGGAGGACATCGAGCGCTACGGCATAATTGTCGGAAGGGAGATGTCAGCGGACTTCCAGGTTGAGTGAGGTGAGAAAAGATGGCAAAACTCGCACTCATCAGACTTAGGAGCGGAATAAGGGCAAAGGGCGAGGTAAGGGACACCCTCGCCATGCTCCGCCTTCACAGGATAAACCACCTCGTCCTCATCGATGACAACCCCAGCTACAAGGGGATGGTTCAGAAAGTCAAGGACTACATCACCTGGGGCGAGATAGACAAAGAGACCCTCGCGGAGCTCCTCAGGAAGAGGGGCAGGCTCATAGGCAACAGGCCGGTAACGGAGGAGTACGTCCAGGAGAAGCTTGGCATGGGCATAGACGAGTTTGCAGAGAAGGTCGTCAACGGCGAGATGAAGCTTGGGGACCTCCCCAGCGTGAAACCGGTCTTCAGGCTTCACCCACCAAAGGGTGGCCTAAAAGGAAGCAAGAAGCGCTCGTTCAAGGAGGGCGGGGCACTTGGCTATCGCGGCGAGAAGATAAACGAGCTCATTGAGAGAATGCTCTGAGGTGGCGAGAGATGATAAGGAGAAAGAAGAAGGTTAGGAAGTTCCGCGGGAGTCACACTCATGGATGGGGCTGCAAGAAGAAGCACCGCGGCGGCGGTAGCAAGGGCGGCAAGGGAATGGCAGGAACCGGGAAAAGGAAAGACCAGAAATGGACCTGGGTTATCAAGTACGCCCCCGACAGGTTGGGCAAGAGAGGGTTCCACAGACCCAAGGCCGTTCAGTACCTTCCCCAGGTCATGAACCTCAACGATATAGAAGAGAACCTCCAGCTCTTCCTCGACAGCGGCATTGCGTACGAGGAGGAGGGAAAACTCGTTGTGGACACCACTCAGATGGGGATCGACAAGGTCCTTGGAAGCGGAAGGATCAGCAGGCCCATCGTGGTGAAGGCCTACTACGTAACTCCCAAAGCCGAGGAGAAGATTAAGGCCGCTGGTGGCGAGGTTCTCCTCGCCTGATTCCCTTTAATTTTCAAAAAAATCTCGGGTGTTGCCAATGGGAAAACTAAGGGACCTGACATTTGCTTTGGAACGGTATTTCCCTGAAGTTGAGCGGCCAAAACGGCGCGTCCCGCTTAAAGAGAAGTTCATGTGGACGGGCATTGTCCTGCTGCTGTACTTCATACTGGCTGAAATGCCCCTGTATGGGATGCCCAAGAACATCCAGGACTATTTCGCAACGCTCCGTTTTGTTCTCGCAGGTAGAAGTGGATCCCTGCTGACATTGGGTATCGGTCCAATAGTCACCGCGAGTATTATAATGCAGCTTCTCGTGGGCTCCGAGATAGTCCACCTCGACTTGTCGAATCATGAGGACAGGAGATTTTACCAGGCCGCCCAGAAGCTGTTTGCCGTGTTCATGAGCTTCTTCGAGGCCGGAGTTTACGTCTTCGCCGGTGCGTTCGGGAAGGTGGATAGCAACCTCAGTGCGTTCCAGACGGTAACCACCCCGCAGGGGGCTGCGTTCATAGGTCTCGGACTGGCGATACTGTTGTTGTTACAACTGGGATTTGCATCAACGATGCTGATTCTCCTCGATGAACTCGTCAGCAAGTGGGGCATTGGAAGTGGTATCAGTCTCTTCATCGCTGCTGGAGTCTCTCAGCAGGTTATAGTCAAATCGCTCAGCCCTATGACCACATCAAGCTATATTGACCCGGTTACAGGGGGACCTGCTATAGTCGGTGCCATTCCAGCGTTCATCCAACACCTCATACACGGTGACGTGAGCGGTGCCATATACAGGGGAGCCCTGCCGGATATGCTGGATCTTACGGCGACCATAATAGTGTTCCTTGTGGTGGTGTACCTGGAGAGCATGCGCGTCGAGATACCCCTCAGCTACGGCCGTGTCACAGTCCGTGGAAGGTACCCGATAAGGTTCATGTACGTCAGCAACATCCCGATCATCCTGACCTTTGCACTCTACGCCAACGTCCAGTTGTGGGCAAGGCTTCTTTACAGCAGGGGCATAACCTGGCTGGGTACGTTCGATTCCAGGGGTAATCCTGCCAGCGGAATCGTCACCTACCTCTACCCCACCAGGGACATCTACCACGTCATAGCGCAGCCGGGGCATGCCCTGATATACGCGGTTAGCACTATAATCTGGGCCCTTATCTTCGGCTTCCTGTGGGTGGAACTCACGGGACTTGATGCCAAGAGCATCGCCAGGCAGCTCCAGCAGGCAGGACTCCAGATCCCCGGCTTCAGAAGGGATCCGAGGATCCTGGAGAGGGTGCTCAACAGATACATCCCCTACGTCACATTCTGGGGATCGTTCACCCTGGCCATAGTAGCGGTGCTGGCGGATTTCCTTGGAGCACTTGGTACGGGAACGGGAATACTGCTTACGGTGGGTATACTCTACAGGTTCTACGAGGAGATCGCCAGGGAGCAGGCAACTGAGATGTTCCCGATGCTCAGGAAGTTCTTCACCAAGTGAGCCTTTCTTTCTTTACAAAACCTTTTAAACCCGCTTTTATTAATTCCTCCAGAGCCTCCTTGGGTGAGTGTAATGCCGTTTGTGGTCATGATAACTGGCATCCCAGGTGTAGGAAAGAGCACAATAACAAAGCTTGCCCTCAAACAGGTGCGGGTCAAGTTTAGGCTCCTCAACTTCGGGGATTTGATGTTTGAGGAGGCCGTGAAAGCGGGTCTGGTATCCCATAGGGACGAGATGAGGAAGCTGAATCCAGACCTGCAGAGACGCCTTCAAATGAAAGTCGCGGAGAAGATCGTGGAGATATCACAGGAGGAACCCGTGCTCATTGACACTCACGCCACGATAAGAACACCCGTTGGTTACCTGCTTGGATTCCCCAGGGAGGTTATAGAGGTTATAAACCCGAACTTCATAGTTATAATCGAGGCGACCCCGAGTGAGATACTCGGAAGGCGCCTCCGCGATCTGAAGCGCGACCGGGACGTGGAGACTGAGGAGCAGATACAGCGGCACCAGGATCTCAACAGGGCTGCCGCTGTGAGCTACGCCATGCATTCAAACGCACTGATTAAGGTGATCGAGAACCATGAGGACAAAGGCCTTGAGGAGGCCGTTTATGAACTTGTTGAAGTACTGAATTTGGCGGTGGGGGAATATGCTTGAGGGAATATACGTCTTCCTTGATAAGGTCTTCGGGCCAATGATACTTCACTATCAGCCCATATGGGTTGTTACGGTAGCGGGAGCGATATTGGGAGCGTTCTTTACTCTGCTGAACTACATCCTCGTAGACCAGGAGAAGGTCAAGCTCCTTCAGAAGAAGAGCAAGGAATTCCAGCAGAAGTACCGTAAAGCACAGCTTGAAAAAGATGAGAAAAAACTCAGAAAAATGCAGCAGGAACAGATGGAGCTCATGAAGCTTCAGAGTGAGGTCATGAAGGACACTATGCTTAAGGTTAGCCTCCTCACCCTGCCCATCTTCTGGGTGTTCTTTGGCTGGTTGAGGAGATGGTACGTCGAGACCAGCGTGGTGAAGTCACCGTTTAACTTCTTCCTCTTCGACTGGTTCCACAGGCTCTACCACTCTGCCCTACCGGCCAGTGAGCTTGGATACGTGGGATGGTACATAATGACCTCAATGGTGGTTGGATACATCCTGAGGAAGCTCCTGGACATGGGTTAAATTTAAAAACACTCCACGAAAAGGCATTGCGAGGTGAGAGAAAATGAAGCCCATGTACAAGTCAAGATCATGGAAACGGAAGTACGTTAGGACACCCGGCGGAAGAACCGTCATACACTTCGAGCGCAGGAAGCCAAAGGTTGCACACTGTGCGATGTGCGGCAGACCCCTCAACGGCTATCCGCGTGGCAGACCTGGGGACATCAGAAAGCTTCCAAAGACCGCAAAGAGGCCTGAGCGCCCCTACCCGAACCTCTGCCCCAGCTGCATGAGAAAGGTCATGAAGGCGCAGGTCAGGGCAGGCATTGCCCTTTGAGTTTCCAGCAGAAGTGATCGGCATGCCAAAGAACTGCCTGGTAATAACCGTCAGCGGATTGGCGGGTTCTGGGACAACCACCCTCTGCCGGAACCTAGCCAGGCACTATGGGTTCAAGCACATCTACGCTGGCTTAATCTTCCGGCAGATGGCCCGGGAGAGGGGCATGACCCTGAAGGAGTTCCAGGAGTACGCCGAACTTCATCCCGAGATCGACCGCGAGGTTGACAGGAGGCAGGTGGAGGCAGCCAGAGAGTGCAACGTTGTCATTGAGGGCAGGTTGGCCGGTTGGATGGTTAAGGATGCCGACCTCAAGATATGGCTCGATGCCCCGATGCGTGTTCGTGCAGAGCGCGTTGCTAGAAGGGAGGGTACCACGGTAGAGGAAGCCTTTATGTCCATCGCCGAAAGGGAGAAGGGCAACAGGAAAAGGTATTTAAACCTCTACGGGATTGATGTTGAGGATCTCTCAATATATGATCTGATAATTGATACTTCAAAATGGGGACCCGGTGGCGTCTTTGCGATCGTGAAGGCCGCCATCGACCACCTAAGCCCCGATGGCGACACGGGGTCGGGTCGGGACCCGCGCAAGAAAAAGATGGAGGTGGTATGAATGCCCGCTATGGAAGTCGGAAGGCTTGCCGTTATACTGGCTGGGAGAAGGGCCGGTCAGAAGGTCGTCGTTGTTGACGTCGTCGACAGGAACTTCGTCCTCGTTACCGGCGCTGGCCTCAACAAGGTCAAGCGCAGGAGGATGAACGTCAAGCACCTCGAGCCCCTTCCGGAGAAGGTCAGCATCGAGCGCGGCGCCGACGACGAGGCCGTCAAGGCCGCCCTTGAAGGGGCTGGAATCAGCCTTGAGTGATTATGGGTGTACGAGTTACTGATACGTCTTTTCCGCTTTTCTCTTTGGTTTTTATACCTCTAAGAAATATAGTTTTATCAGTTCTTTTTCTAGTTTTTCTTTATTATCTTCTTTGAGTGCTTTAAGAATATTCTGTATTGTCCTATATTCAAAATTGTCTCTTGTATATTTTAGGTATTCCAATATGTCCCACACGGGGACTTCTATCGGTTGGTTTGTTTTCAATTGTGCTATGACTTCTAGTATAGCCTCGTGGAGTGTGATTTCTTCTTGTTTTTTGATTAGTTTAAGGGCTTTGTTGTACTCTCTTGACAGTATGTATATGTATTCTAAAACTTCATGGTATTCATGGGTAAAGAGTTCTTTCAAAATAAGCTCTAGATGCTTAATTTTGTTGATGCATTCATCAGAGATATAATTGTTAATTGGTTCAGCTAGCACTTTTTCAATATAATATTTCGCAAAGAGAATTTCAGAAGTCATCGTCATAATTGATTCGGGAGGGATTAACCGTAGGTGATCATAAAGTGTTTTTGTCATACTGAGAATTTGTTTCAGTGTCTTTTTATCCAGTCCTCTGTTTATTATCTCGATTCTTAGTGCAAGATTCTTAGTGATTAACCAATCTTTAATTGCTCTTTGTGATTTTTTTGATTCTTTTACACTATACGCTAGGGCCTCCTCTGCAAATTTTTGTGCTTTAGGTATTTCGTTTAGTTTTAGTGATGCCATTGCTAAATAGTAGTATGCTAGCCGCAGAGTTCCAAGTATCCTAACGTGTTTTAATTGTTCCAACTCTTCTTTTGTCACATTTGCATTAAATACAAGTTTTAAAAACTCTTCAATTTCTTTACTTTTATTATTATTTAATATATATTCTAAGGCCCTAGCTGCTTTTAATAGCAATTTTTTGCCCTCTAGTGCTGAATCTTTGAGAGCAATATTTGAGAATATATATAATTCTCCGAGATTTAGATATACCTCAGCTTTGGCATATTCATCAAATGGTGAGGAACCTGAAAAGACCTGAGTTAGTTTGTGTATTGTATTGATCTCATCAACTACCTTATCTTCTAGCTGGTCAATATTCTCCCCCGATAGAGGTATTGTGGTTATTTTCTTGATAAAATTTATCCGAGATAATAGTATCATAAGCATTATTGCTTTACCCTTTTCTTTAAGTGTTCTAATTGAGAATCCTTGGGAGATGGTATCGAAAATAGAGAATACTTCAAGGTCAGTATGAAGCCAATATGGGTTTAGGTTCATTCCCTC
>JAMONK010000205.1 GCA_027065835.1 Thermococcus sp.
AAGTTGAAACTTTTTGGAAGGAGTTACTTGTGAAGCAAATCCCATTAAAAGTTGCCTTTGGTTAGTGCACGACTGCCTTTCTGCTCTTTGGTAAAAGGGCACTCTTTTCGCCAGCCTTTAGGAAAGGCTGGGCGCAAGGTTTATTAGGAACGGAAAAGCTCGATGTCCGTAGTTATGCAAAGGTTTATAAAACGTCCCCGGAAAAGACCTTCAGTCGTGAAAACAATACATCATCAGGGGTGATGCTCATGGGAAGAACCACTAAGGTTGGATCAGGTGGAAGGTACGGTCCCAGGTATGGTCTCAAGATAAGAAGGCGTGTGGCGGCGGTTGAAGCCAGGATGAAGCAGAAGCACGTCTGCCCGGTCTGCGGAAGGAAGGCCGTCAAGAGAATAAGCACCGGCATATGGCAGTGCCAGAAGTGCGGTGCCACCTTCGCCGGCGGCGCGTACCTGCCGACCACCCCGGCCGGCAAGGTCGCCAAGCGTGTCACGGCCTCCAAGGCCTGACCCCTCTCCTTCTATTAAGGTGATGACCATGGTGATGGGTGTTTACCGCTGTGCAAAGTGTGGAAAGGAGGTCGAGCTCGACCTGGAGAACACCAGGGAAGTCCGCTGCCCCTACTGTGGCAGCAAGATACTCTACAAACCGAGGCCCCGTGTGGCCAGGCGCGTTAAAGCGATCTGATTCTTTCGGATTTCGAAAGCCTTTTATCGGGTTAACCCAGTTTTGAGTGAGGGCTATGATGCTGATAACAACTTCCCACAGACCCACGAGGAGGACGAGGAGCTTCGGCCATGACCTGGAGAAGGTCTTTCCCGGCTCCCTATACCTGACCAGGGGAAAGAAGACCCTCCACGACCTTCTAATGGAAGCCTACGACCGCGATTACAGCAGACTCCTGATAGTCAACGTCTGGAAAGGAAACCCGCTTAAGATGACATTCATCCGAGTTGACCCCGAGGACTGGGGTTACATGGGGTACCTGTACCTGCACGGTATAAAACTCCAGCGCGAGATTGGTTTTAGGGACATAAGGCCCATACGCGAGGAGATGCCGTTCATCGTGACCACGGCAAAGCGGGTTGGCCCGGATCACATCGCCTTCGCCCAGATTTTTGCCGAGCTGACCGGCGGAAGATTCGTCCAGAGAAAAGAAAGGTCCCTTCTTGGAATTGCAGACAGATACAACACGGATGTCCTCGGCGTCATCGAAAAGCACCCCAGGGGTATGGCGATCAACTTCTACCGCTTTGATGTCGAGAAGGAAAATCCCGTAGGACCTCTAATAAGCGTCAAGATATGGATCATGGAGGACGGTAGGAGATGGGACTACAAGGAAGCCAGTCTTCGAGAGAGAACTGGCCAATTGAAGGGGTAATTGAGCTCTCTTTTCCAGATGAAGAAACCGCCAAGGTGATCTACGAGAGCGTTCTCTACGAGCATAAGAGCGTCCCGTACCGAAGGAGCAGGATTGAGTTCACCTTAGAAGGGAAAAGGCTGATAATCAGGTTCTCCGCCAGGGATAATTCGGCCCTGCGCGGAACGCTGAACTCCTATCTCCGATGGATCAAGGTGGCCATGGACTCGGTGGAATTATAAGTATAAGCCTCGGTTAAGTATGGCACTTTACATGACCATTTTCTCATTGTGTTCTTTCCCATAATCTATTTAAGGTCCCTCCATTATTCTCACCCGGCATTACGATTACGGAGGTGTTGGTTATGCAGAAGATTCCACCACAAGTTCAGGCCATGTTGGGGCAGCTTGAGAGCTACCAGCAGCAGCTTCAGCTCGTCATTCAGCAGAAGCAGAAACTTCAGATCGAACTGAACGACACTAAAAAGGCCCTTGAGGAGATCGAGACCGTGGAGGATGGGACGGTGATATACAAGACCGTCGGCACCCTCGTTGTAAAAACCACCAAGGAGAAAGCCATTGAGGAGCTGAAGGAAAAGGTTGAGACACTCGGGATAAGACTCAACGCCCTTGAGAGGCAGGAAAAGAAGCTCAACGAGAAGCTCAAGGACCTCACCGCCCAGATACAGTCCTCACTGAAACCGCCGGTAGCCGGCTGACCTTTTTTCCTTTCTGAGGTGGAGGACGTGGGGGCAGAAAAGAACGATGAAAGGAAGGTTGTTCACATAGGTCTACCGGACCTTGAGCCAGAAAAGTTGGTTGAGATAGGGGAGCTTGCACAGGAGACGATAATCGACCGCATCTTTGAAGACCTCACCAAGAGCGAGGTAAAAGATCTTGAGGTCACAACTAGAATAAACCGGGGAGAGACCCTGGATCTGGAGATCGAGGTCTACCTCGAGGTTCCAATATTCGTGAGAACCGACATCGGGAAGCTCATCGATGAAGCCGTTGAGATGGCGTATCGGGCCGTCGAACAAAGACTGCGGGAGATCGCACATGAAGGGAAAGGTAAGGCTTAAAAAATTCCTGCGGGCCTCTGAGGGCAGGTCCTTTCTCCTGCTGTGCCACCATAACGCAGATCCAGATTCATTGGGTTCGGCTATAGCGTTCGCCCTCTACCTGAGGTCCACTGGGGTTGAAAGGGTCAAAATAGGTGTTGCTCAGAGCGTCTCCTCCTACGCCAAGAGGTTGCTTTCCCTCTCGCCGGTTCCCGTTGAGAGAAACCCCCCCGTAGAGGAGGACGTCGTTGTGATCTTCGACACCTCATCCCTCGAACAGCTTGAACCTATCGAGGTCCCGGGGGGAAGAACCCTCGTGGTCATAGACCACCACGTCGAGAAGGAGAAGCCGATAAGGGCGGATATCAGCGTGGTTGATTCATCTAGAACGTCAACGGCTGAAATCGTATGGGAGCTTTTAAAGTACCTCGGGTTCTATAACGAAACGGCCGTTAGGGCACTCCTGGCCGGGATAATCACAGACACGGCGAACTTCCGCTTCGCGAACGCGGGAACTTTCAGGGCCGTAAGCGAGATGCTGGGGCGTTTTCCAGTTCAGATGGGGGAGATATTCCAGCTTGTTGCTCCGGTAAGCGATGAGAACATCGACCAGGCGAAGAGGATGGCGGTGCTGAAAGCGTGCCAGCGTCTTGAGGTTAAAAAGTTCAAGAAATACGTGATAGCCGTCTCAAGGGTGTCCGCCTACGAGGCCCTCGCTTGTAAGGTGTTCCTGAACCTCGGCGCGGACGTAGCTATCGTTGGGAGTGAGAAGAACGGCGTCAGGATCTCAGCCAGGGCGAGGGAGGCACTCGTCAAGAGGGGCCTCCACCTCGGCAGGATAATGGAGAGGGTGGGCCCGGTTATCCAGGGGTCTGGGGGAGGCCACCCGGGTGCCGCAGGCGCCAACGGACAGGCAAACCTTGAGGAAGGGATAAAAACCATCCTAAAGGAGATTGAACGGTTTTTGAAAAATATGGAGGGATGAAGATGGCAAAGTGTCCCCTGTGCGGAGCTGTTCTTGACTGGGCTGAGCTCATAGAGCAGATGCTCACGATCGAAGGGGCAGAAGAGGTGTTGCAGAATAAAGGCATGTTCATGGAGACCTTTGAGAACTTCGTCTTCAAATGTCCCAAGTGTGGAGAGGAGTTCTATGGGAGGAACCTATCGGGTAAAGAAGCTGAAAAGGTTTTTGAGTTGCTCAACGAGTTCAAGGGCTCGATAGATTGGGAAAACCGCAAGGTTAAGCTCAGGATAAACAGTCTGCTTGCCCTCGACACCATGCTGGAAGGGTGGGACCGGAAGGTTAAGAAATAGCGATACCCTTTTTTACTTTGAAAACCCATCCCTTTCAGCCGGTGATTCATGTGGAGGCCGTGGAGGTTTATATCAATAGGGGGGAGTACCGGGAAGCCCTCAGGCGTGCCCTTGAAATCCCGGAACAGATCAAGCGCCTGCTTGCACTATCCGAGGTCTTAACGGCATTCCCCAGGGATGAGGTCCTCAACCATGTCCTGAAAGCCCTTGACGAGATTAAGGCAACACCAGAACGGGCGCTTGCGTATTCCATAGTTGGCCGCGCACTCTATTCCATCAACAGGGACAGAGAAGCCGAGAGGTACCTGGAGACATCCCTCGCAGAGGCCGAAAAAATCAGCTCCCCGCGCCTGAGGGGAGAGGTTCTTGGGGGTATAGCGAGGAACTTCGTCCTGTCCGATAGATACAGCGATGCGTTAAAGCTCTTTCGGAAGGCTGTGGACCTACTCCAGCTCTCTAGGGGGTTCTCCTCAGCCGCACTTTCCTCACTACTTTCGGTGGCCAGGGTCATAGAACGAAGCGGGGACGAGATTGCCAATGAGACTGCCCTCGAGTTCTATTCCCTTGCAAAGGACGTTTATTCGTCCCTGCAGTTCAACCTTCAAGCCCAGTACCTCGAAGAAAGGATGGAACTGGTGAGGGAAGTACTGAAAAGAGGGAAGCCCGTGGTAGATGGGATCCTGGAGCAAGGCGATGTTGAGATCGCAATGAAGCTGATGCGGTTTTTACCCCTGGAAAATCGGGCGCTTGCGATGCTTGAACTCTCGTACTGGTTCAACCTCCATGAGCAGCCAAAGCTCGGTAAACGCGTGTTCAACGATGCCATGGAGATAATCCTCGTTGGGAAGTTTAGACCCGCGGATAGAGAGCTGGCCGGGGTGGCAAGAAGGTTCCTCCGCATAGGTTTCCTTGAAGAGCCGCTCGTCCTTGCAGGGGTTATTCGGGACGAAAGGCTGTCCTCCGAACTCCTCGGAGAAGTTGCCCTGGCCTATGCTCGCTGGGGTGAGAGGGCCAGAGCCCGCTCAATAGCCGAAGGAATAAGGGACGAAAGCGTTAAGAGGAGAGTTTTAAAGGCACTGGAAGGTGAGGGTCATGTGGGACACGAGCAAGGATTACCGCTTACTGGTGGCGGAGAAGAGCGTGGAGCTGTTCCTGAAGACGGTGGAACACGCGAAGTTCAAGGGGAAGTGGAACAAGAAGGAGGCGCAGCAGTTAGCGAAGGAGATGATCCCAGAACTTCAGGCGATGAGGTACAGCTACGTGGAGCCGAAGGAACTGATTGATACACCGCAGATGAGGGCTTTAAAGGAGAAGGCCAACGGCATAATCGAAGCTCTAGGTGGCGGGGAGTGGTACCACACGTTCCTCAGCTTGGCGGACAAGGACGAGAGGGAAAAGGTTGAGGAGGCGGTTGCCAAGGTCAAGTTCTTTCTGAACACGGTACTCGGCCTGGACAGAAGACTCGCCCTCGGAAAGATAAACGACCCGGTCATAGCCGTCGATATAAAGGTCGGCGAGGTGATGAGCGTCGGCAAGCACCCGAACGCCGATAGGCTTCTCATCACCAACGTTAACCTTGGTGATAGGGCGATAACCGTCGTCACCAACGACTTGGGAGTCAAGGAGGGCAACCGTGTTGCGGTGGCTCTGCTCCCACCGGCCAACTTCCGTGGAATCGTCAGCGAGGGTATGTTCCTCGGCGCTGGAGAGGGCGTCCTCAAGGACGTGAAGGGCGAAATCGGCGGCCTGCCCAAGGGAGTTCCGCTCGAGGCCTTCAACGAGACGAGGAACCTCGTCGAGGCGTTTTTGAAAGGGTAAGGTTTAGCCTTTTAAACTTTTATCTGAGTATCCTCCGATTCCTCCAATTACTCTCCTTTCTTTTAGCCTGTTCTTATTGTAAAACCCAACTTCGAATAAATTTATATCTAAAAGAAAAATTACCAATAACAAAAGGAAAAGCTTATATATCGTAAGGTACATAGGTTTCATGAAAGCCTCCGAGGTGAACAACTTGAGTTGGGGATATCCGGTGGTAATCCTAGTGGGACTGCTGATACTTGGAGTGACGGCGGGAAGTGCATACAGCCTGGGGACAAATAACGGGCTTCTGTATTCTCCGGTGTTGCTACCATTAGAACCCTCCGGGGATATTTCAAAAGTTTTTACCGGAAAAGACGCCGTAGCACATGCGGAGGTCTTTATTGCCAAAAGGCATCTAACATTGGCCATCAAACTTGACTCAATAAAAGATATAACCTTCATTGGAATCGCCATCAGGTCCGCAGGCAACGGAGTGTACTCACCAGCATACTACGTGGTGGAGGGAGCAGAACCCAAACAGTATCCCATCTTTCAAAAGAAGTTCACAGAATTTGCTAAGAGTCATTTCAGGACTCAAGTTTCGAACATCAAGATTGCTTCGAGTATCCAACCCAACGTAAACTGGAACTACGCAGGTACAGTAGATTGGATAACCCACAGCGCCTCCCATCTCGGACAGAAGGGATATCTAGAGCTAAAGGGATTTTATTACTACCATGTGATTGACCAAAATACTGTTGAGTACTATGCAAGAACAAAGATTCGGGGTGATGTGTCCTCATCAGCGGTGGCGGTTAAAGATATGTATCTGCATGTCAGCCGGGGACACAGCCACGAAGCAATCGATGACTTCCTTCCGGACGGACATGTTGGCCCCACCACGAGTTATCAGGAATCAACAACGGTGGAGTTTACCCCTGACGAAGTTGCCAGGATAAGCGCCAGTGCGGGGTATTCAATGAACACCAACGATGGTTATTACTTCAGGATTGATACACACACTGCAGATCCTAACAGCTACGTGGACTTCCATGCGTATGATTTCAAGAAAAAATCCTGGTGGATTGACCCTCCCGCTTGGGGTCGTTCTTTCTACATGGAAACGGCAGTTACCATGAGGACAACCTCAACAGATACAGAATGTTATTTCGGAGTCTTTAAGTATGATGCAGGGGGCCAGTTCTATTTCCTCACACCGAGTGGAAGCGTGATAGCAGAATCTCCAGAGCCCATAGAGACTTCGATATTCGTCTACCCGCCGCATACTGTGTTCGGGGGGTAATGGCGAATAGCTGAGGGTGTTATGGGGGACATGGATACTATTGTAGCAACACTCTACGAAACCTTTCTCTTCTTTACCCTCCCTCCCACCCCTCTGAAGCTCGGCCGCCGTTGATACACTCAGCATCTACAGGCTTCTCCCCGATGCGGTAA